>NZ_JABWQW010000059.1:0-1891 GCF_014268645.1 Pseudomonas sp. SWRI154 | reverse complement strand
TCGTCAAAGCCCAATACTTGCGTGTGTCACGAACGCTGGCGTAAGCCAGCGATGCTGTATCGAAGATGGGAGTAGGCCTCCCGAAGTCCGCTTGCAGGAGCTGGCTTCAAACCGCCCGGTGCTGCTGCGTTCAAAAGGCGTGGTGGTGAGCGACCGTGGAAAAGGCGTCAATAAAGGCGTCAGGTACGTATTGAGCAGATGAGCGAAAGCAAACCGTCCGAAGACGCATCGTTAAGGGCTCAAGCGCTGTCAGAACCGAGGCTGGCAAGTAGCCTTGGGAGCAAGTCTGGAGGACACCTGCTTACCGTCCAGATGGCAGCCGGTGTATAGGCGGCATGAGCTCAATACAGGCTTTGATATGGAACGTGAGAACCTCGCCTTTGATGCCAAGGGAAATGACAAGCGGCTATCACCGCAAGAAAGAATACCGATGCAAAGGCCGAGGGGCGGAGCCATTCGTAGTAGTGATGAAGTTCTTGTAATGAGAATGGAGCGAAGGGATGGCGTTGCCCAGCTCGCTTATGTCGTCAACCGGCTTCGGCGGGGAAGAGCGGCATGAGCGCAGCAAAGTCGTACAGCATTTCCAAACTGATAGTTTGGGAGGCCTTCCAGCGAGTGAAAGCCAATCGAGGAGCCGCTGGGATAGATGAACAATCTATTGCCCAGTTCGAGCAGAAGCTGCAACGGAACCTGTACAAGGTTTGGAACCGCCTGTCGTCGGGTTCCTATTTTCCGCCACCGGTTCGGCAGGTGGAAATTCCGAAGCAATCAGGAGGCAAACGCAAGCTGGGTATTCCGACAGTAGCCGATCGGGTGGCTCAGACCGCCGTCAAGCTACTTATAGAGCCGCGTCTGGACTGTCTTTTTCATTCGGATTCCTATGGATACCGGCCGGGAAAATCAGCCAAACAGGCGGTCGAGATCACTCGCAGGCGCTGCTGGAATATGAATTGGGTGGTGGAGTTTGATATCAAGGGGGCTTTTGATCATATCGATCATGAACTGCTGCTCAAAGCTGTGAGGCGTCATGTGAAGGATGTCTGGATTCTGTTGTATATCGAACGGTGGCTTAAAGCGCCGTTTGAGACTGCTGACGGCGTTCAGGTACCACGTGAAAGCGGTACACCCCAAGGTGGGATTGTCAGTCCCTTATTGATGAATCTGTTCATGCACTATGCGTTCGATGCCTGGATACAACGGACTTTTCCAGGTTGTCCATTTGCACGCTACGCCGACGATGCGGTGGTTCACTGCCGTAGCGAAAAGCAGGCGTGTGAGGTCATGGCGGCAATCAAGGCTCGTCTGGAAGAGTGCCTGCTGACCATGCACCCGGAAAAGTCGAAGATCGTTTATTGCAAGGACAGTAACCGCAAGGCAGCGTACCCAACGACGCAGTTCACGTTCCTGGGGTTCACCTTCCGGCCACGGGAGGCATGGGGCAATAATGGACGCCGGTTTACCAGCTTTCTGCCCGGAGCCAGTAATGAGGCGTTAAAACGAATGCGTCAACGAACTCGCAGCTGGAATATCCAGCGGCAAACACCAGCCAGCCTTTTTGAACTGTCAACGCAGTACAACGCCATTCTTAGTGGATGGTGGAATTACTATGGAGCTTTCTACAAAACGGTGATGCACAAGGTCTTCAATCACTTTGATTTGAAGCTACAACGCTGGGCCCGTCGGAAATACAAGCCATTGGCGGGGCGCAAGCGCCGCAGTGCTGACTGGCTCAACCGAATGAAGGAAGCATGTCCATCGTTGTTCGTGCACTGGCATGTCTATGGAGATGAGTCTCGACTGGGCAACGGGAGCCGTATGAGTTGAGAGGCTCACGTACGGTTCTGCGAGAGGCTGAAGGTGAAACTCCTACGGCCTACTTACCACGGAACGC
>NZ_JABWQW010000058.1:0-1965 GCF_014268645.1 Pseudomonas sp. SWRI154 | reverse complement strand
TGTCAACACCGGTTGAAAACTGACCCACCCTACCGAAGTAAAACTGACCCACCCCGGCGGTAGTTAAAGTCTGTTTATAGCTTCGGCGAAGCCGTCTCTCGCGGTACCACCTGGCCAGATTTCAGCTTGTCCTTCAGCCGGTAACTCTGCCCGCTGACCTGAACGATATGTGCATGGTGCAGAAGCCGATCCAATAGCGCGGCGGTCAGTGTCGAGTCATCCGCAAAGGTCGTTGCCCACTGGCTAAACGGCAAGTTGCTGGTCAGCACGATGCTGCCATGTTCGTAGCGTTTGGCGATGACGTTGAAAAACAGATTTGCTTCGTCACGGCCAAAAGGCAGGTAGCCTATTTCATCGATCACCAGCAATTTCGAGCGCTGCACCACTCGACTGAAATACTGAGCCAAGCGCCCCTGGTGATGTGCGGCGACCAGTTGCAATGTCAGATCGGCGGCGGTGATGAACTTCGTCGAGATGCCCGCCATGATTGCTCGGTGAGCTAGCGCGCTGGCCAAGTGCGTTTTGCCAACGCCGGACGGCCCCAGCAGCACCACGTTTTCCTTACGCTCGATAAAGGCCAGTCCGGCCAGTTCAAGGATCTGACTTTGCGGCGCTCCGCTGGCAAATTTAAAGTCGTACTGTTCAACCGTTTTCACCGCTGGCAGCCCGGACAAGTGCAGCAGTGTCTGTCGCCGCCGTTCGTTTCTGGCGCGATCTTCACTCAGTAGAAGTTGTTCCAGGAAGTCGGCGTAACTCGTTTCTTTCTCGGCAGCCTGCTGCGCCAGCGCGGGCCAATCCGTAGCGAAGGTATCGAGTTTGAATTGTTGGCAAAGCGCTTCAATGCGCAGATGTTGAAGGCTCATGCTCGCACCTCAAGCAGGGCTTGGTAGACCGACAGTGGATGTTGCAGGCTCTCCACTGGTATGGGCTGAACGGCTTGTTTCAGAGCGTTCGGAGCGCCTTGAAGCTCTGGCAATGGTAGTAAATAGTGCACCTCTTTATCCAAGCGGTGCTGAGGGATTTCACCGGTCGTAGCGTGAGTTCGGGCATTGGCGATGTCGATCAGCCAAGGGCCGATTTTGCTGTTCGCGACCTCGACATCCAGCACCAGACTGACCTGATTAAGCGACGCTGCGAGTGGAACAACAAAGCTGTTTTTCAAGTAATGGTTGAAGCGCTCAACCTTGCCCTTGGTTTGCGCTCGATAGGGCCGGCAGACCTTTGGCGTAAAGCCATAGCGCTCTGCCAGGCTCAATAGAGCCGGGTTCCAGCGATGCTCGCCGGGGCCATAAACATCCCGCTCCTGGATGATGGTCTTGGCGTTGTCGAATAACACTTTGCGTGGCGTGCCGCCGAAGAAACGCAGGGCTTTTTCGATGCCGGAGCACCAGGCTGCGGAGTCTTCTCGTCGCGAGAAAACAACGTAAGTGGCGCGACTCCAGCCCAGCGTTGCGACAAATGCCAACAGCGGATCGCGGCCACGTCGAATGATCGTGAAGTCCGCCTGCATCTGTTCGCCAGGCTCTGTTTCAAAGCGCACAACGGGTTCGTTGGCCTTGGATTTCAATGTCAGCAGAAAGCTGGTGAGGATGGAGTAGCCGCCCGTGTAGCCCTGCTCTCGGATCTCCCTGAGCAGAACAATCGCAGGGATCCAGTGTGGCCGGGCGGCTTCTACGCGCTGACGCAGGAAGGCCTCGAAAGGCGCAAGCTTGCCCACGCGCTCCGCGCGCGGGCCGTAGACAACGGGTTGGCGCTGGGCTTGTAATTTGAGGTGGCGTCGAATGGTATTGCGTGAGCAGCCCATCTGCCGAGCGATAGCTCGAATAGACAAACCCTGACGAACAAGAACACTGATTTCCACGTGTTGCTCCTTGGACAGCATGGGCAGCTCGCAAAAGCTGCATTTTGCCCAAGTGGGTCAGTTTTCAACCGGTAGGGTGGGTCAGTTTTGCATCGGTACTGACA
>NZ_JABWQW010000057.1:0-1974 GCF_014268645.1 Pseudomonas sp. SWRI154 | reverse complement strand
AGTCGGGTCGACCGGCCAGTTACCTGGGCCGGCCTCCCACAGATCCGGACGTGCGCAATTCACGCATCCGGCTCCTCAGTAACAGGGTTTGCTAATCCGTGGTGCTGGCAAGGGAAGCAACTTTAATAGCTGCGCTGCTTTCTCCCAGTTCAACCTCCCGCGCTGCGATCTACGCGACAGCCACTTGATCCAAATGCGCTCGACGCGAAAACGTAGAGCACCCATCGACCGATAGTTGCCGCGAATCCCAAAGTAGGCGAAGTGCCCTCTCAGCTTGCGAACCAGTTGAACATGCTGGTCTCGCACGAATTGATGCCGATTCACACGGCACCATCGGCTGATCTGCCTGAGCGTTCGCCGAAAGCGATCCTTGGCAGTTTTCCGATAAATCGTCCAACAGCCTGACTTGGATCGCCCCCAGTAATGAGTGAATCCCAGCAGATCGAAGCTTCTGCCTCGACCTGGTATTGCGGGCTTGAAACCCACCAACCGCGTCTTATCCGGATGCAACTCCAGACCAAACCGGCGGAAGCGCTTGGGCAGTACCTCCATTACCCGCCTGGCGTCCCGCTCGTTGGCGAAAACCAGCACAGCATCATCGGCATAACGCAGCATAGAGCTGCTGCCAACCAACCGCGGCTTTACTTCGCGTTCGAACCAGACATCCAATACATGGTGGAGATAGATATTCGCCAACAATGGCGAGATCACACCGCCTTGGGGTGAACCGGCCTCCATGCGTTGCCATTGCCCGTGTTCCATCACGCCCGCCTTCAGCCATTTACCGATCAGGCGGTTGAGCACACCATCCTTTACCCGTTGCTGCACGAATCCTCGCAACAGAGCATGGTCAATCGTGTCGAAGTACGACCGTATGTCCAACTCCAGCACCCAGCCACCGCCCATGTTTCTCAGACGCTGGTACAACACTTCCAAGGCCTGATGAGCCGAGCGGCCTGGCCGAAACCCATAAGAGTCAGGATGGAAATCCTGTTCGTAGAGTGGTTCCAGCACCATGGCCACCGCCCGTTGGAGAAGTTTGTCCTCGAACGTCGGGATGCCGATGGGCCGCGTGCTTTTGCCATCGCCTTTCGGGATATGCACCCGACGTACCGCCGGAGCCTGGTACGTACCGCTCTTGGCACGCTCCAGTAACCCTTGCAGATTTGCGTCCAGATGACGGGCATAGTCTTTCGCGCTCTGCCCGTCGATACCGGCCGCCCCCTGCTTGCGGGTACGTCGATACGCCTCGTGCAACCATGCAAGGTCGATATGTTGAGCCAGTGACGTGAATGCCCTGTCCGGGTGATTTCGTGCCTGCCGTGCTATTCGCAGGTGTTTCGTGTACACATCCTCAGGTTCCTGGGCACCTGTCATGTTTCCCCCCTGCGATTCCTGTTACCGACGCCGCCTTCCCTCCGCCGGGTCCAGTCGGGTCTGTTCCCCGGTTTCAGCGGTACTACGCAGCGTTCCGACTCCCGTTGCCTCTTCCGACTGCACTCCTTTCTCGTCGCACAGCCGCACCCCCACCGTGTCGATAGCGACGCTCCTGCAGCGGATCGACACCACCACCGCAGGCCTGGAAAGTTCGGGTCCGGTCTTTCCGGTACCGGTAGTTGGATGGAGGAAAGCAACGGGCCTCCCAGGTTCCTGGGAAACCCTCATGCGCACATGCCCTGCTCTCTGACCCCGGTGGAACTTCGATGCCAAGCCATTGCGGCATCTCCATGCGGCCTTCCGCCATTTATAGAGCGTCGGCTTCCACGCTGCGGACATTTCGAGGCTCAATCACACGGCCTATACGCTCGCTGTCTACGCTTCGCAGCGCCGGTTACCCGGTCACCACGCAAGACTCGCTTCCGGTCGGTGGCTAACCTTTACCGGGCGGGGTTCAAACCCGCTGAGTTTCTTACGCCATTTCGTGACGGCTTGCGCCGTCAGTCCCAGGCGACCAAGCTTTGCCTGGCGCACATA
>NZ_JABWQW010000056.1:0-3263 GCF_014268645.1 Pseudomonas sp. SWRI154 | reverse complement strand
GACAGCATGGGCAGCTCGCAAAAGCTGCATTTTGCCCAAGTGGGTCAGTTTTCAACCGGTAGGGTGGGTCAGTTTTGCATCGGTACTGACAACTAAAACGTCGAGAGGTAAAACGCTTCGGTCAAGCAAAGCCGGAGTTTCTGGTTTGGGCAGCTCAGTATGATGAGGGTGGCGTCCCTGGACGGAGCTTGGCCAGGCATCAGGAATGGCTGTCTGTGCTTACTTGTGCTGTCTTAAAGCTTGAGGGGGACATGTCCGTTACAGATCGGGTACGGCAAATACTGGATGCAGTCGACGGGCTGAATCACACACCGTCGGTCATGTGAAGTGTGTTGGCTATACGCTTACGTCTGATGATGCTACCCGCAGCAATCGGACGTGCAGACACACCTCTGGAGGCCGACTTTTCACCGAGACCATAGATAATGTCTCACAAGTCGTAGAATCTGCTGCATGAGTGGCATCAGGTATGGCTATCTGTCATTATTTTGCCATGCAATCAATCGTGGGTGACTTTCCGATGTCCAAGCTTGGTACTATTTTCAACTATTGGGCCCCGCCAATATTTTGTACTTTGTTAGCGTTCTTCCTTGGTAAAGGCGCATTTGACGGGCTCGAGCAAAGTTTAGAACGTTCGTGGGCATCTACTTTTATATGGATAGTTGAGCCGATTTTCTTTCCTCGGTGGTTCGTTCTGGCGGGGACAATATTCATTTTCCTTGGGGGAGCTTATCTATTTTGGAGGCAATACAAGCGGCTACAAGAACTTGGGAAATCCCACGAGGACCTTATTGAAAGTTTAGGTAATGCCTTCAAGGAGGCAGCAGATAGAATGGAAAAGCCTTAACTTACTGTAAATCGAGTTCGCACGCCCAAAACTGGACACACGAACTCGACAGATAGGGCTTTCGTCTCAGGCAGCAAGGCTGGGGTGCGGAGTGCTTTTAAGGCCTCCGGCATCCGATACCCTGCGTCGTAGGTAGTAGACAGCAGTACCAGGATGCCGGAGGGTTGCGCTCTATTAGTGCAATGTGTGCCAACCTTATGAATCAGTGGGCCAGGAAAGGGCTGTTCAAGAGTGATAAGCGAACGAGGTTTTGTCAGGTCATGATGCTCAGCCCTGCCGGGCCAACGCCGTCTCGGCACCTTGCTCGCGCACCCAGAACAACGTCGCCCCGGCGACCGCCGCCGGCATCATCAGGACGTTGACCACCGGGATCAGCAGCACCAGGTACACGCTGCCGCCAAAGCCCAGGCTCTGCCAGCGTTTCTCCCGCAGCCAGGCGAGCATTTCGTTCCAGCCCAGCTTGTGGTTGTCCGCCGGGTAGTCGATGTACTGGATCGCCATCATCCAGATGCCAAACAACAGCCACAGCGGTGCGGCGACGATATTGAGCACGGGGATGAACGACAGCACGAACAGCCCCAGGGCACGCGGCACGAAGTAGCCGAGCTTGCGCGCTTCCCGGGCCAGGGTGCGGGGAACCATGGCGATCAGTTCGCCCCAGCTGAACGCGGGAAAATCATCAGTGCCGCGCACTACCACTTCGACTTTCTCGGCGAGAAATCCGTTGAAGGGCGCCGCGATGATATTGGCGAGCATGGTGAAGGTGAAAAACACCATCAGCCCCACCAGCACGACGAACAATGGCCAGAGGATGTAGCTCAGGAAGCTCAGCCACTCCGGCAGCGACGGCATCAGCGTGTCGACCCAGAGGCTGAACTGGTGGCCGGCCAGGTAGATCAGCCCGACGAACAGCACCAGGTTGATCGTCAGCGGCAGCAATACAAACAGGCGCAAGCCGGGGCTCAGGACCAGCTTGAGACCTTCTCGCAAATATTGCGGACCGGACAAGACGGGGGCGGGCATAGGTGGCTCCGAGGAATGATGGACGCGCCGACCTTACCGGCTTTGCCCGGCGTGGGAAAGCTACGACATCACGTGTAACAAGGTTTAGTGAAGGATCGTACCTATTGAATAAGCGCCAGCGGATAGAGCTCACCTATGAGCTGGATTGTTAAACCGTATTTCCTTAATCTTCGCTCCCTCGATACGCTGCACCCATTCTTTTTCAGGACTGTCGAACCAAAGCCTTCCCCAAGTGCATCAACAGTCCTTTTTTATTCCCGCCGCTCAGCCGGCGTTCCGGACCTCACAGGTCCGGTCAACAGGAGCAGGTCATGTCTGAAGTCCGTCATTCACGAGTGATTATTCTCGGTTCCGGCCCTGCCGGTTACAGCGCCGCGGTCTATGCGGCCCGTGCCAACCTCAAGCCGTTGCTAATCACCGGCATGCAGGCCGGCGGTCAATTGACCACCACCACCGAAGTCGACAACTGGCCGGGCGATGTTCACGGCTTGACCGGCCCAGCCTTGATGGAGCGCATGAAAGAACACGCCGAGCGCTTCGAGACAGAGATCGTTTTCGATCACATCAATGCCGTCGATTTCGCCGCCAAGCCGTACACACTGACCGGTGACAGTGCGACTTATACCTGCGACGCCCTGATCATCGCCACCGGCGCCAGCGCTCGCTACCTGGGCCTGCCATCGGAAGAAACGTTCATGGGCAAAGGCGTTTCCGCCTGCGCTACCTGCGACGGTTTCTTCTACCGCAACAAACCCGTGGCCGTGGTCGGTGGCGGCAACACCGCGGTCGAGGAAGCCCTGTACCTGGCCAACATCGCCAGCACCGTGACTCTGGTCCACCGTCGCGAAACCTTCCGCGCCGAGAAGATCCTGATCGACAAGCTGAACGCGCGCGTCGCCGAAGGCAAGATCATCCTCAAGCTCAACGCCACCCTGGACGAAGTGCTGGGTGACAACATGGGCGTGACCGGTGCTCGCCTGAAAAACAACGACGGCAGCTTTGACGAGATCAAAGTCGACGGCGTGTTCATCGCCATCGGCCACACCCCGAACACGTCGTTGTTCGAAGGCCAGCTGGAACTCAAGGATGGCTACCTGGTGGTCAAGGGCGGCCGCGACGGCAACGCCACCGCCACCAGCGTCGAAGGCATCTTCGCCGCGGGCGATGTGGCCGACCACGTCTATCGCCAGGCCATTACCTCGGCCGGCGCCGGTTGCATGGCGGCCCTGGACACCGAGCGTTACCTGGACGGCCTGCAAAACGTTTCGTTCTGATCCGTCAGGAACAAAAAAACCGGCTTCGCAGACTGTGTGAAAACGCAGTTTGCGGCGGCGTAAAGCAAATGCCCCGACTTGTCGGGGCATTTGCTTTTCTGGAATGTAAAAAATAAAGG
>NZ_JABWQW010000054.1:0-5601 GCF_014268645.1 Pseudomonas sp. SWRI154 | reverse complement strand
TCGCCCTGCTCGAAGGCGAAGGCCCAGAAAAAGCCACACCGTTCTACTACCACCTCGACCACCTCGGCACGCCCCAGGAACTGACCAGTCACCAAGGCGAAGTGGTTTGGGCGGCGCGCTACAACGGCTACGGCAAACTCACCGAACTGCGTCATGGAAACGGCCCGAGACTGCATCAACCGCTGCGTTTCCAAGGGCAATACCACGACCGGGAAAGCGGCCTGCATTACAACCGGCACCGGTACTACAATCCGGAGACGGGGCGGTATCTGACGGCGGATCCGAGCAAGCTCAAGGGAGGGCTTAACGGGTATCGGTATACCCTGAACCCGACGGGGTGGGTGGATCCGTTGGGGTTGGAAGATTGTCCGGGTGCAAATAAATGCTCATCCGTACAAGGTGCGGACACACCAGAAAAGAAAGTACACGTAGATGAAGGTGATGTAGTCCCGCCTGGGGCGAGATCAGTAAATTGGAAAGGGTTCTCATCTGGAAAGCTTCAACCTCACTACCAGAAACACGTAATCGATCAGAAAGAATTCGGCGACATATCGCAAGCGGAGTACCTAAAACAAGCCAAAGACTTCTCAAAGGAAACTGGGGACTATAATGAAGTGAATGCAGGCAACTTTATTATCAAGCACGACCCAGCGTCGGGAAGAGTTTTTATAGGACATTTGAGATCACGGGAGATTCGGACATACTACAGGGACGACGGAAGAAGCGATGATGCATTTCAGTCAGCCATCGATTTAGCAAAAGGTCTTATAAAGTGAAAAAAATCACGCGACTGGCAGCGATCAAAAGCATAACCGAGAGCACTCTAAACCTATTAACAATTGAGGAAAGAGAATCAATCCTTTTAAATTGGTGGACGCTCGGCGAAAATGACACCACTTATTTAAATCTCTCAACAAGACTGCAAAAATTGATATCAAATAACGACGAGCCACCGAAAGACATTACCCCCCCACTAGCGGACGAGTTAATACTAGCCGGATTAAAATCAAGCTATACAGGGGTGACAAATGCGTACTTGACCGAACGACTAGTTGAGCTTGGACATAAAACGTACGAAATCGAAGGAAATATCGAGCGCTTGAATCCGTGTCCGTGCTGTGGGTATCGTACGCTTTTAACGATCTCAAACTACGAAATTTGCGATTTATGCAAATGGGAAGATGACGGCATAACCGATCCTGAATCATATAGCCATTCAAATCATATGACTCTCAGCGACGCAAAAAAAGAGTTCTGCGAAAAATCCAAAAAGATGCGTTTAAACAAATGGATTAAATCTTAGACAAAACAAAACAAGAGATCAGAGATAATACAAATCTGGCACACTTAGAAAAAACGAGAAAACATGGGCAATCACAAGGTAATAATTGACTGACGGAGCACTGAAAAGCGCAATCTTTACATGCAGCCGAAAAACCATAACCAAATAAAACCTCATAAGTAACGCAACAGAAATTACCTTTGCTGCCGATAACTCTGCACCGCAGCCCCCAGCACCACCGCCCCGGCAGCGATTGCCAACCAGAAACCACTGCGCGCGCCAAACGTATCCACCAGCCAACCCGAACCCGCCGCGCCGATCGCCACGCCGATGCTCAGGCCCGTCACCAGCCAGGTCAGGCCCTCGGTGAGCCGGGCCGGTGGCACGATGCGCTCGACCAAGGCCATGGCGACGATTAGTGTCGGCGCGAAGAACAACCCGGCGACAAACACCGCCAGCGACAACCCGAGGATATTGCTCGCCAGCAACAGCGGCAGCGTCGTCAGCGCAGTCGCCACCCCGCCGTACAGGAACAGCCGCGGCAACGGCACTTTCGAGCGCAGCGCCCCGAACGCGAGGCCGGCCAGGCAGGAGCCGATGGCGTAGACCGACAACACGATGCTCGCCGCCGCCGGTTGCCCCTGATGCTGGGCGAAGGCCACGCTGACCACGTCCACCACCCCGACGATGACGCCCATGGCGACCATCAGCAACAGCAGCAAAAGCACGTCGCTGGAACTGATGATCGAACCCTGGTGATGCGCCTGGTGCGGATGCACCGGCGGCTCGGTGTGGCGCTGCAGGACAAACGCTGTCACGCCGATCGCCAGCAGCAGCACCGAGGCCAGGGGCCCCGCTTCCGGGAACGCCACCACGCACAATCCCACCGACAGCGGCGGCCCGACAATGAAACAGACCTCGTCCAGCACCGACTCCAACGCATAGGCAGTGCGCAGTTGCGGCTGGCCGCGATAGACCTCGGTCCAGCGCGCCCGCACCATCGCCGACATGCTCGGCATGCAGCCAGCGAGGGCGGCGAACAGGAACAGCGTCCAGTGGGGCGCCTGCAATCGCGTGCACAGCAGCAACAGCAACAACGCCCCGCCACCGATCAGTGCCGCCAATGGCAAGACCCGCCCCTGACCAAAACGGTCCACCAACCGCGACACCTGTGGTGCGCAGAACGCCGTCGCCAAGGCGAACGTCGCCGCCACCGCGCCGGCCAATCCATAGCCACCCTTGAGCTGCGCAAGCATGGTGATCACGCCTATGCCCGTCATCGAGATCGGCATGCGCGCGATCATCCCCGCCAGCACGAAGCCGCGGCTGCCAGGGGCGGTGAACAGTTCGCGATAGGGGTTTGCCATGGAATGACGCCTCAACAAGGGCCTGCAACTTGCCATAAAGGCCCGTGCCGGGGAAGCGCGAAACTGTGGGGGAAATGTGAAGACCGTCGCCCGCAAATGAACTCTCCGGGCCTGTCGCCAGTCAGCAAGTAAGGCCCTCGATTCAAGGTGCTATTCCATGCAGATTTCCCTCGCCCGACAAGTTGCCCTGGTCACTGGCGCCAGCTCTGGCATTGGCGCAGGCTCGGCCAAGGCGCTGGCGGCGGCTGGTGCCGCCGTGGTGCTCAACTATCACTCCAGCGCCGGCCCGGCCGAAGAACTGGCCCGTGAAATCAACGACAGCGGTGGCCGCGCCATCGCCATCGGTGCCGATGTGTCAAAGGAACAGGAGGTCGAGCGGCTGTTCGCCGAGACCCTGGACGCCTTCGGCGCGCTGGACATTCTGGTGGCCAACTCTGGCCTGCAAAAAGACGCCGCCGCCGTCGACATGAGCCTGGATGACTGGAACACCGTCATTGGCGTCAACCTCACCGGCCAATTCCTTTGCGCCCGCGCCGCCCTGCGGATCTTCAACCGCCAGGGCATTCGCCAAGGCGTGTCCCGGGCTGCCGGCAAGATTATCCACATGAGTTCGGTGCATCAGCGCATCCCTTGGGCCGGCCACGTCAATTACGCGGCTTCCAAGGGCGGTATCGACCAGCTCATGCAGACCTTGGCCCAGGAGACCAGCCACCAGCGAATCCGCATCAACAGCATCGCCCCTGGCGCGATTCGCACGGCCATCAACCGTGAGGCCATGGAAGGTGTAAAAGAACAGCAACTATTGCAGCTGATTCCCTACGGCCGGGTCGGCGATGTCGACGATGTCGCCAATGCGGTGGTCTGGCTGGCGTCGGACCTGTCCGATTATGTGGTGGGCACCACGCTGTTCATCGACGGCGGAATGAGCCTTTATCCGGGGTTCCGTGGCAATGGCTGATCATGACGAACCGCAAAGCCCCATCGAAAACCACGGCATCATTGGCGACATGCGTACGGCCGCGTTGGTCAACGATCGGGGCAGCGTGGATTTTTTCTGCTGGCCGGAGTTCGACAGTCCGTCGCTCTTCTGTTCGCTGTTGGACACCCCCGAAGCGGGCATCTTCCAACTCGCTCCGGACCTGCCGGATGCCCGCCGCCAGCAAATCTACCTGCCCGACACCAATGTGTTGCAAACCCGTTGGCTGAGCGACGGGGTGGTGGTGGAGATTACCGACCTGCTGCCCATCGGCGACAGCGAAGACGATTTGCCCGTGTTGATGCGCAGGGTGCGCATGACTGTCGGCAGCGCGACTTTCCGTATGCGTTGTGCGGTGCGCCATGATTATTCCCGCGCGGCGACCACCGCGCGCCGGGACGGTGACCACGTTATCTTCGAGGCCCCTCAACAGCCGAGCCTGCGTTTGTGCGCCGATCAGGCCATGATATTGGACGGCCAGGCCGCGGCGGCCGTGTTCACCCTGGAACAAGGCCAGACCGCCGAGTTCCTGCTGGGCGGCATCGACGATGCGCGTCTGGTCGATGACACCAGCGCCCTGTGCCTGGAGCGAACCCTGGCGTTCTGGCGCGGTTGGATCAGCCAATCGAACTACCGCGGACGCTGGCGGGAGATGGTCAATCGCTCCGCGCTGGCGCTGAAACTACTGACCTCGCGCAAGCAGGGCGCCATCATCGCGGCCGCCACCTTCGGCCTGCCGGAAAGCCGCGGCGGTGAGCGCAACTGGGACTACCGCTACACCTGGATCCGCGACGCCTCGTTCACCGTCTATGCATTCATGCGCCTGGGCTTTATCGACGAGGCCAACGCCTACATGCGCTGGCTGCGCGGCCGCGTCAGCGACTGCCGCGACCAACCGACCAAGCTCAATATCCTGTACGGCCTGGATGGCCGGCTCGAACTGCCGGAAACCGAATTGCCCCATCTGAGCGGCTATGGCAACGCTCGGCCGGTGCGCATCGGCAACCTGGCGTACCAGCAGGTGCAGCTGGATATTTTCGGCGAGCTGATGGACGCAGTGTATCTGGTCAACAAATACGGCGAAGCCATCTCCCATCAAGGCTGGAAACACACCGTCGATGTGGTCGATCAGGTCTGTGAAATCTGGCGGGACAAGGACGTGGGCATCTGGGAGATGCGCGGCGACAAGCAACATTTTCTGCATTCGCGGCTGATGTGTTGGGTCGCGGTGGACCGCGCCATTCGCCTGGCGAGCAAACGTTCCCTACCCGCCCCGTTCGCCCGGTGGGACGAGACCCGCCAGGCTATCTATGAAGACATCTGGACGAATTTCTGGAACGACGAACACCAGCATTTCGTCCAGCGCCTGGGCAGCACCGCGCTCGACGGTTCGATGTTGCTGATGCCGCTGGTGCGCTTCGTCAGCGCCCGCGACCCGCGCTGGCTGTCGACGCTGGACGCCATCGAAAAGGATCTGGTGCGCGACGGCATGGTGTACCGCTACCGCAACGACGACAGCCCCATCGATGGCCTCAGCGGTACCGAGGGTTCGTTCGTCGCCTGCTCATTCTGGTACGTCGAATGCTTGGCCCGCGCCGGCCGCGTGGAAAAAGCCCAGCTGGAGTTCGAACAACTGCTGCGCTATGCCAATCCGCTGGGGCTGTATGCCGAGGAATTCGACAGCCACGGCTACCATCTCGGCAACCTGCCCCAGGCGTTGAGCCATTTGGCGCTGATCAGCGCGGCGAGCTTTCTGGACCGCAAGTTGAGCGGGGAGAAAAATCACTGGCAGCCGTGAGCGGTGCTCAACGCTTCGGACTTCGTGGCGAGGGAGCAAGCTCCCTCGCCACGGGTTCGACGGTGTTTCGACTACTGAGTTGGCTCCGCCAGTTCGATGTCATTCAGGGCACGGTTGACCAGTAAGGTGCCCAGCTCGATCAACTGCTGAAGCCCCAACGCCACATGCCGCCGTGAGC
>NZ_JABWQW010000053.1:0-6937 GCF_014268645.1 Pseudomonas sp. SWRI154 | reverse complement strand
CCGCTGGGTTGCGCAGCGACCCCAAAATTTCCGGATTGAAAAGCGACGACTGCTGCGCAGCCGAGCGGGAGCAAGCTCCCTCGCCACGGGTGTCCGGTGTTTTTCTCAAAAAAGCTGGCGCAATCGCACTCAGTCCATGTCCTCAAGTTGCCAGCACCGCAAACCCCTCCTAAGATCGATGCACTCACGGGTGCAGCGGAGCTGCCCGATAAACCCGAATCAAGGATCCGACATGACGCACATCAGACGCCCCATCACTACCGCGCCTCGAACAGGCTTGAACCGGGAAGAACTGTGGAACGACCAGGACAAAGGCTTGATCAAATGCTGGGAAATCGGCCGCGATCGAGCGGCGAGATTTCCTGAACTGGCACACCGTTGCCTGGCCGGTGAATTGCCCGTGCTGGGTTGGAAAGGCGGGGTCAGCCGCAGCCTGAAGAAGAACGCAAAGTTCGGTTGTCTCAAGTACCT
This sequence comes from Pseudomonas sp. SWRI154, assembly GCF_014268645.1. Classification (NCBI taxonomy): domain Bacteria; kingdom Pseudomonadati; phylum Pseudomonadota; class Gammaproteobacteria; order Pseudomonadales; family Pseudomonadaceae; genus Pseudomonas; species Pseudomonas sp. SWRI154. The sequence goes on along the minus strand of NZ_JABWQW010000053.1, from coordinate 6,466 downwards.
GGCCCAATGGCAGGGCCTGCGCGGCGAGGATCTGGACATCGACCTGACCCAGGAACGGACCTTGACCTGTTCCAGCACGAACATGGTCGTGACCTTCACCCCGGACCGCGCCAAATACGTGAACCAGGAACCCGCCTGACCACAACCGAGCGATGCCGGAGGCCAACATGACAGCTGCACCCAAGGTGAATTTCGCGGTGACGCCACTGCTGCGCATCGCCTATGAGGAACACGGCCCCGCCAGCGGTGAGCCAGTGATTCTGCTGCATGGATTTCCCTACGACCCACGAGCCTTTGACGAGGTTGCGCCGGCCCTGGCCCAACACGGTTATCGAGTCGTCGTGCCGTACCTGCGCGGCTACGGCCCGACCCGGTTCAACAACCCCGCTATCGCCCGCTCCGGCCAGCAAGCGGCGCTGGCCCAGGACCTGCTGGACCTGATGCAGGCGCTCGATATCCCGCGAGCGGCGCTGTGCGGCTATGACTGGGGTGGCCGCGCCGCCTGCATTGTCGCCGCCCTGTGGCCCGAACGCGTACGCTGCCTGGTCACGGGCGACGGCTATAACTTGCAGGACATTCCTCGTTCAACCCAACCGCTGGGGCCCGAAGATGAACATCGCCTGTGGTACCAGTATTACTTTCACACCGCCCGGGGCGTCGAAGGCCTGACGCAAAACCGGCGTGAACTGTGCCAATTGCTCTGGCACCTGTGGTCGCCAACCTGGAAACGCGGCGCCGAGCTGTATCCGCTCACCGCCCCTTCATTCGATAACCCGGATTTTGTCGAGGTGGTGATTCATTCCTACCGCCATCGTTTCGGGTACGCGCCGGGGGACCCGACCCTTGAGTGGATGGAAGAAAAGCTGGCGGCGCAACCGGCCATCGGTGTGCCGAGCATTTCCCTGTGCGGGGCCAATGACGGCGTGGGCCCGCCGTCCGAGCACGATGCCGATGCCGATGCCGGGCATTTCACCGGGCACTATGAACGTCGCGTGTTGACCGGCGTCGGCCACAATATTCCCCAGGAGGCGCCCGAAGCCACGCTCAAGGCATTGCTGGATCTGCTTGAGGGCTGATCGCGAAACGCTCGCGATAGGCCTGAGGGGTTACCTCCATCGCGCGCATGAAGCTTCGACGCAGGGTTTCCTCGCTGCCGAACCCACACTGCACCGCTACGCGTTTGATCGGCACGGTGCTGTCGGTTAGCAGGCGCCGAGCGGTTTCCACGCGAATCAGCTCTACGGCACGGGCCGGGGTCTGGCCGGTCTCGGTGCGGTAGTGGCGCACAAAGCTGCGCTCACTCATGCCGACCTTGGCAGCCAGGCTCGATAAGCCCAGGTCTTGGATGAGATTTTCGGCAATCCAGGCATGCAACTCATCGAAGCGACCGCCCTGCTTCTGTAGCGCCAACGTGGCGCTGAACTGCGATTGCCCGCCGGGGCGCTTGAGAAACACCACCAAATGCCGCGCAACCTCCAGGGCCATCGCTCGGCCCAAGTCTTCTTCCACCAGCGCCAACGCCAAATCGATCCCGGCGGTGACCCCGGCGGAGGTCCACACCGGACCATCGTTGATAAAAATGGGATTGGGTTCGACCTGTAGTTTTGGATGTTGCCGGGCCAGTTGTTCACAGCGGGTCCAGTGAGTCGCCACCCGGCGTCCGTCCAGCCAGCCACTGGCCGCCAGCAGAAACGCCCCGGTGCACACCGACGCCACCCTGCGCGAACGCAGCCCTTGTGCCTTGACCCAAGCCACCAAGGCTGGATCCTCGGCGGCTTCGTACACGCCCCAACCGCCGGCGATCAGCAGCGTGTCGCTGGCTTCGCTGGGCAGCGGCTCGGCCATCAGCGCCAACCCCGCCGACGACATCACCGCCCCACCTCGGGCGGCAATGACAGTCGGCGCGTACGGCACCGGCAGGCCTTGCCCACGGAGCAGATCGTTGGCCGACGCGAACACCTGCAAGGGCCCGGTGACATCAAGCACTTGCACGTTGGCGAAGGCCAGCACATGAACGGTTTTCGGCTGATTGGGCATATTGGCGTGATTCGAGGGCTTATTGGCGAATAAGCCAAAGACTACGGACCTAGACTAAAACCGTCCACCCCTCGGGCGCTATTCAAAGGAGCAAGCGACATGACGTTGCAGATCGGTTTTCTGTTATTCCCTCAGGTCCAGCAGCTGGATCTCACCGGCCCGTACGACGTGCTGGCCTCGTTGCCGGATGTGCAAATCCACCTGGTCTGGAAAGACCTGGCGCCCGTCACCTCCAGCACCGGACTGGTCCTGCTGCCAACCACCACGTACGAGGAATGCCCAAAACTCGACGTCATCTGCGTCCCCGGCGGCAGCGGCGTCGGCCCGTTGATGGAAGATGAGCAAACCCTGACGTTCATCAAGCGCCAGGCGGCCCACGCCAAGTACGTCACTTCGGTGTGCACCGGTTCGCTGGTACTCGGCGCGGCGGGATTGTTGCGTGGCAAACGCGCCACCACCCACTGGGCCTTTCACAGTTTGTTGCAGCCCTTGGGAGCGACGCCGGTCAACGATCGCGTGGTCCGCGACGGCAACCTGCTCACCGGCGGCGGCATCACCGCAGGAATCGATTTTGCCTTGACCCTGGCAGCAGAGCTGTTCGACCAGGACACCGCCGAGCTGGTCCAACTGCAGCTTGAATACGCTCCGGCTCCACCGTTCGCCGCAGGTTCCCCGGACAGCGCACCGACGCAGGTGCTCGAAGAGGCCAACCGGCGCTCGGCGGAGTCGTTCCGGGTGCGCTCGCAGATCACCCAGCGGGCTGCGGCGCGGTTGGAATCGGCGTAAAGAGATCAAGCCAGGCACTCCGATAAAGTGCCTGGTTTAGAACGGGCTGGCCGTCGGTCGCACCACCAGTTCGCTGACGTCCACGTCCGCCGGTTGCTCGATCGCATAGGCAATAGCCCGGGCAATGGCCTCGGCGGGAATGGCAATCTTGCGGAACTCGCGCATCTCGGCGCGCCCGCCTTCGTCGGAAATGCTTTCGGCCAGTTCCGACTCGGTCACGCCAGGTGAAATCACCGTCACGCGAACATCACCACCGACCTCCTGGCGCAGCCCCTCGGAAATCGCCCGCACAGCAAATTTCGTCGCGCAATACACAGCGGCCGTGGGGCTGACGGTGTAGGCACCGATGGAAGCAATGTTGATGAACTGGCCGCTGCGTTGGCGCTGCATCAGCGGCAAACCGGCGGCGATGCCATGAAGCACGCCACGAATGTTGACGTCGATCATGCGATCCCACTCCTCGACTTTCAGCGCCTCGAGCTTGGAGAGCGTCATGACCCCGGCATTGTTGACGATGACATCAACCCGTCCGAATCTTTCGACAGCGAAATCGATCAGGCTCTGGACGTCGTCACGACGGGTCACGTCCACGGCTCGGCAGGCGGCCTGCTGGCCCGCGGCTTGAAGTTCCTCCACCAGCGCCTGCAAGCGGTCCACGCGGCGAGCGCCAAGCACAACAGAAGCACCCCGGGCGGCCAGCAGCCGCGCCGCCGCCTCGCCAATCCCGCTGCTTGCGCCAGTGATGACCACTACTTTGTTTTGAATATCGGACATGATGATTTCCTCGTCTGGATACGTCGGCCCCGGAGGGAGCGTTTTGACAGGTCCAGATTAAGAAGCCTTCCGACGCTTGGGTTAGCCGGATTCTCCTGCGCACTTGCACGATCCTGTAACGATAACGCCTCTGGTCGTCGCGGCTGCAATCAGCTTTACTAGCGCGATCCATTGAATTGGGCAGGGAGATTGATCGGCATGTCGGTATCCACCTCCATCACCATCACGCCTGATAATGGCGTAGACCTGCGTCGCGCCGAACTGGCTAACTTGATGAAGCGCTTCGCGCCGGAATATGGCGTTCACTCCACGGCTATAGAGGCGTTGCACCTGATCCGTAGCGACCATCCCACCGAAGCCTTGCACGTCGTGCATAAGCCTGGGCTGTGCGTCATTGTCCAAGGGCGCAAAGAGGTCACGCTCGCGGACGAACGCTACGTTTATGATCCGCTTAACTACCTGGTGGTCTCGGTGACGCTACCGTTGGCCGGCCAGGTGATCGAGGCCAGCCCCGATCAACCGTACCTGTGCATCCGCCTGGACATCGACCCGGCACAAATCTGCCGGCTGATCGCCGACGCCAGCCCAATCGGCGTGCCAACCGAGAGAGCCGATCGCGGATTGTTTCTCGACCGAATCGATGAGCCCCTGCTCGACGCAATGTTGCGCTTGCTGCGACTGCTGGACAGTCCGGACGACATTGCGACCCTCGCACCCTTGGCCCAGCAGGAGATTTTTTATCGACTGTTGCGGGGTTCCCAAGGCCGACGCCTGCATGAGATTGCCATTCCTGACACCCAGACACACCGCATCAGCCGCGCCATCGAGTGGCTCAACACGCATTACGCCGAACCACTGAGCATCGAAAGCCTGGCGCAGATGATCAATCTCAGCGCCTCGGCACTGCATCATCGTTTCAAAGCCGTGACTGCCATGAGCCCCCTGCAATATCAAAAACAATTGCGCCTGCAAGAAGCCCGGCGACTTTTACTGGCGGAGAACAGCGACGTTTCGTCAATCGGCTACAAGATGGGCTATGAAAGCCCTTCGCAGTTCAGTCGTGAATATAGCCGCCTATTCGGCGCCTCGCCGAGCAAGGACATCGCCCGCCTGCGCGCCATGGCGTTGCAAGCCAGCACCGCCTGACTCTGCACGCAAACAGGATCAGCCAAACGCAGGGCAGTAGCTGCCGATGGTGCGGACCGTACACCGGGTGGGCAGGCCATTGCCGCTGACGGTGCGGACCGTGTAACGGCTCGACGCTTGGCATGAGGGACCTACTTTCTTCAAGACGAAAAAAAACCCGCCTAGGCGGGTTTTTTGAGGACCAGTTTGACTCCTGTCTGGCATTCCGTGCCTGGCCCCGTCATCCGTGACCCCGAGCACTCCCTGTGCTCAGTGGGTAAATACAGATTAGTCTCGTCACCGTGATGAGCAAAGACGACAAAGCAGCATCGCCGTGTAAGCGTTTGGCTACACAACGTCTTTTGATCTTTCAAAGGACGAAAAAAAACCCGCCTAAGCGGGTTTTCCAAGACCATCACGACTCCCTGTCGATAGCAATCCTTGCAAGGCCGATCTTCCCTGATCCTGAGCACTCCCTGTGCTTCAGTGGATGAGTGCAGATTACGCCTCGGATCCAAAGTGAACTAGAGGACATAGCTACCACCGAGTGTAAGCCATTCGCCATACGCTCCCTTCCGGAAACCCCTAGTCCCGTCAGGTATCGATACCCTAGTAGCAATTCATGATTTGCTCAGAAACTCTTCAATGTTCGCCATTTGCTCATCCCAGCCGCGACTGTCCATGCGGAAGGCCTTGAGTCGGCGCGCCTCGGGAATCTTTTTGAAACCCGACTCCACCACCTTCAGCAAGGTCCCTCCATTCATGTCTTCAAGTTCGAACTGCACTTGGGTTTCAGACTCCTGGGAATAATCGGTTTGCGGATCGACGGCGTAAGGATGCCAGCGAAATGAGAACACCCGCTCGGGCTCGACGCGTTCCACCGCCACATCCCAGACAAGATGCTCATACCCCGGATAGGTGATCTGCCCTTGGGTGCGCTCACCCGCAACGAACCGTTTGCCGGCGAGGTTTACACCAAACCATTGGCCGAAAGTCTCAGCATTGGCCAGAGCGCGCCAGACTTGTGAACGCGGCGCCTTCAGTAGGATCTTTCTTTCGATACGATCGGATAAATGCATGGGGTCACCTCCTGTGTTCAACAGTAGGCCTGTAAGACCGCTAGGCCAACCGGAAAGTTGTATCGATGCGTTGTTTGGGTACACTCCTCCGGCAGTTTTACCCTCAAGGAGAGATAGATAATGTCCAGCCGCTTGCTTCTGCCCCTGATCCCCCTGTTCTTCATCGCCGCTGTCCACGCTGAAAATTGCACCGACGCCACCAGCCAAGGTGACTTGAACCAGTGCTCGGCCCAAGAGAACAAGGCCGCCGACAAGGAGCTGAACAGCTTGTACAAGCAAATCACAGCGCGCTTGAAGGACAATGCCGAAACCACACAATTGCTGGTCAAGGCGCAACGCGCCTGGATCGGCTTTCGTGACGCTGAATGCAGTTTTTCTGCGTCCGGCGTTGAAGGCGGTAGCGTCTATCCAATGATCCACAATGAGTGTATTACAGCCGTTACAAAGGCGCGTATCGAGACGCTCAAGACTTATCTGAAATGCAAGGAGGGCGATTTGAACTGCCCGGTGCCTGAGGCTTGATAGAGGGATACTGAAGAGAATGACCATTAGGTCATCCTATTTTTTTGACGCAAAACAAAACCCCTACCTGCGTCAGCAGATAGGGGTTTCGGAATTTAATCTTGACGATGACCTACTCTCACATGGGGAAACCCCACACTACC
>NZ_JABWQW010000052.1:0-7381 GCF_014268645.1 Pseudomonas sp. SWRI154 | reverse complement strand
GGGTTCAAACCCGCTGAGTTTCTTACGCCATTTCGTGACGGCTTGCGCCGTCAGTCCCAGGCGACCAAGCTTTGCCTGGCGCACATAAATCAGTCCCCTTTTCCGCAATACAATACATACGAGCATGCGATAGTATATTGAAATGAGAATGGTGATCCAATAACAGCTTATACAGGGCCGAAAAAATGAAATCCAAACCAAGCATGATGCCGCTGATCGGGTTGTTGTTTGTATTTAATATTGAAAATGTTCGCGACGAGAAACGGGAGGAAGTTATAGTTTCAAAAAATATAAATAATGATGTAGAGCTCTCTGAGTTGTTTGATATTTTGCTTGGGCCGGAGTTTTTGCGTTATCCGCCCGGTGCGCAGGCAAAATATATTGATGCGATCAGCTATTATCTAGAGGTTGGCGACAACTTTGATGATTTGTTTGAAGATATGGATACATATTTTGATCAAGAAATTTATGATCAGCGACATTTTATGGAGGTGCTATTAAGCTGTCTTAAGCGCTATCAATTAGAGAGCGTTTCAGGGTCGTAATTTATGGAGTATACGGAATTTGAGTGATGACGAAATTTTCTGACATGGCTGTACTAAGAAGTCTTCTGTTTGTATTTGATATTGAAAACACAATAGATGAGGGTAGAGAAGAGTATATCGTTTCGAAGGATGTCAACTCGGACTCTGAGTTATTGGAATTGTTTGATCGCCTGCTTACACCGGATTTTTTGGCATTTCAAGGTCATGAGCGTGAATGGTTTATCGAGAAGATCTCGTTTTATTTGGAGAGTGGATCCGATTTTGATGAGATTTTTTCTAAGATAACGACCTATTTTGATGATGATGTTAAGGAACAGCGTCGATTCATGAAGGTTTTATTGGGTTGTCTGCGTCGATATCATTCAGATGCAGTACGTTACTTAATTTAAGCAGGAAAGGGATATTTAGTTTTTTGTAAATCCGTCCTCTTTTTCCGCTTTTTCCCCGTCATTTTTTCCAATAAAAGTAGGTGGAAATATGTTTATGCATCCCGGAACTGGACTTGCATACACACCAACGCCTTCCTGTTTTTTGGGCTGCTTTGATATTTATGATAGAGAAGAGACGTTAGGTGAGGAGCTGGGGAGATTTGATCCAAATGAGCCAGTTGATAGAGAAAGATTAATTGTTGAATATGCCTTAAAAGGAAGGCGGTCATATAGGGAGAAATATTTGCTTTATAAATGTCTGGAAGCTGCGCTCTTAGATGAGGCATATGATTTTCACGCTCTTCTGGAACATGACTCTCAAGAGTGCTCATCTTTTCCTGATGGATGGGATGAGATGGATAATCCTCGCTTGTTTTTTGAGGAAATATATAGGTTGGCGAGTGAGTTGTGGACGGATGATCTGCGCAGGGCCGAATCCGAGGATGGATCCACTTGGGATTATGTATAGCGGAATTGCCGATGCAATTGTATTGGTTGGCCATTAACTTGTATAACTTCGTGGCAAGAACGCTTGCTCCCATGGGTATGGGAAACAGCCATAAAAACAGCTCGCACAAGCAACCAGGCACACCGAGGCACTGTTCAAAAGAAGGGCAACTACACAGCGCAACGGGAGCACGCTGCCTTGCCACGGTATCATGTGTTTGAAAAGTGTACATGACTTACATGATATTTGGGGGTTGCTGTTTGTTTTTAGTATTGAGAATACTAATGATTTGACGCGGGAGGAAATAATAACTTCAAAAAATGTAAATGATGAGCAGGAATTGAGCCAGCTATTTGACTTGTTGATTCGTCCGGATTTTTTATGTCACTCTTCAAAAGAGCAAATTTTGCTGATTGATACTCTTGCTTATTTCTTAGGGTGCGATGACAGCTTTGACAGGGTTTTTTTAAATTTGGATACATATTTCGATCAGAAGGTTGAAGATCAGCGCAGATTTATGCGGGTTTTACTGGCTTCTTTAATGAAATATAGAGCCGAGGCAAGCTGACTAAGTTAGGGTTGATTATTAAATCTAAAAACAGCCTACGCAATTAACCAGGCACACCACGTTGTCCAAAAAATAGGGGCTGCTACGCAGCCCAGCGGGAGCAAGCTCCCTCGCCACAGGGTCTGTGGCTGCCATTCCGTTGGCGTGAAGGCAACCCACCTTCACACCGACAACCCCAACTCCAGGACCGGCGCCTGCCCAACCCCTCCATCAATCAAATACAAACTCCCCCCTACGATCTCCTTTGCATGATGCTTCGCCTGGGAAGCCATCTCCGCCAACTGACTGGCATCCAATCCAGCACAGGCCTCGGCGCGCAAATGCACCACCCCAATCGACAGCGACAGCAAAGCAAATTCCTGCCGCACGCCTTGGCGGTTCAGCGCGGTAAAACAACCCGCTTCCAAGTGCTCGGGCCGGTAGAAGCGGCGGCAGTGGGTCTGGAAGTCGGTCAGCAGCAGGTTCAGGCGTTTGCGCCAGTCGTCCGGGCCGAGGACCAGTAGGAAGTCGTCGCCGCCGATGTGGCCGACGAAGTCGCGGCTGGGGTCGATGCGTTCGTTCAGGCATTGAGCCAGGCACAGCAGGACTTCGTCGCCGCGGCCATAGCCGTAGATGTCGTTGAAGGGTTTGAAGCTGTCGATGTCGACGTAGCAGATCACCGACTCCTGGCGTTGCTGCAACAGGCGCGTGAGGCATTGTTGGATTGGTACGTTGCCCGGCAGCAAGGTCAGCGGGTTGGCGTAGCGGGCCTGTTGGATTTTCAATTCAGTGATGAGCTTGAGCACGTCGATGACCCGACCCAATCCCATGTAGCTGCCGTTGAGGGTGATGATGAAGTCTTCTTCGATGCGTTGCCGGGCGCGGCTGGTGATGAGGCGGCTGACTTGTTGCAGCGACTGGCTCAATTCCACCGCGAGGAAATCGTCGCTCATCAGGCGACTGATCGGTTTGCGGGCGAACAGGTCGGTGGCGAAGGGCTTGAGCAGGGCGTCCGAGAGCGAATGGCGATGCACGATGCCGCAGGGTTGGCCCTGATCGTCCAGCACTGCCAGGGAGTTGAGGTTGGCCTGGCGCCGGAACGCTTCCAGTACGGTGGCCGTCGGCGTGCGGTGCGCCACGGCCGGTTGTTCGTTGAGCAGGGCGCCGAGGTCGTTCACTTCCTCGGTCAGTGGCGCCACGCCGCTGTCCTGTCGGGGCATCAGCGCCCTGGCGTCCTGGGAGGGATGTTCCTGGGGGCGGGCGAGCAGATACCCTTGGACCAGATCGACCCCCATCTCAATCAACACCGCCAATTCTTCTTGCAGTTCTATGCCCTCGGCAATCACCTGGGCCCGTGACGCCTGGGCGATTTTAAGGATGGAGCCGACGAACTCGCGCTTGAGCGCGTCCTGGTGGATGCCGTCGATGAAATGCCGGTCGATCTTCACATAATCCGGCCGCAGTTCAGACCAGAGACGCAGGCTTGAATACCCAGCACCGAGATCATCCAGGGCGATGGAAAAGCCCATGGCGCGGTAGTGGTGAAGGGCGGTCTGCAAGAGCTGGAAATCATCGATGGGAGTTTGTTCGGTCAATTCGATGACGACCTGGCTGGGCGGGATGCCGAAGTCTTGTAACAGCTGCAACGTGCGGCCGGTCTGGTGCGCCGATTCCAGCAGCGACTCGGGCGAAACGTTGAGGAACAGTTTGCCGGGCAGCTTCTGCTCGTTGAAGCGTTGGCAGGCGCTGCGTCGGCAGGCCAGCTCCAGCTCGCTCAGCCGTCCGGCCTGGCGGGCCACGGACAATAACGCGATGGGGGAATGCAATGGGCTGTTGGACGGGCCACGAGTCAAGGCTTCATAGCCCAGGATACGTCGTTCGGAGAGGCAAATGATTGGTTGGAACAGGCTGTGCAATCCGCTTTGACTCAGGATTGAGTTCAAGGCACCCAGCTGTTCTGTCGTGGTCATGGCGATCTCTGGCGATAAAAAAAGGACTGGGAGCAACCCCTGCTGGGGTGCGCCCGGTCCTGTATTTCACGACAGACTGATGTCAGTTTGATGACACTCCGACGAGCATCACCATTAAATGGCCATCACCTCAATGCTTGGCGACCGTCGTATTGAGTTTCAGGTAATCCAGCAGGATCCGCCCAGTTTCGCTCAGGTAGGCGTCGTCTTCCGGCTTGGTCTTCTCCGGTTCGGTGATCAAGTCTTCGTCTTCTTTCTTCAGCTCTTTGAGCGGCTCTTCGCCCTTGGCTTTGCGACGCAGGTTCTCCATCGCCAATTGCTTGGCTTCGATATCGGCGTGCTGTGCGCGGCGGTCGGTTTCGTTGAGGGTGACGGTTTTCTCGGTCATCAGCTTTTGTGCCAAGGCCAGCTTGTCACGAATGAATACAAACTCTGCGTCCTGGGCCGAGCGGGCGTCATGCTCGGATTTGAGCTGGGCCAGGAACGGTTTGAACGGGTCCACGGCTGGCTTGATCGCAGGGCGGATGGTGTCCCACGGCATGGCTTCGGGCAGGGCGCTTTCACCGATTTCCTTGGTGTCGATGATCGACGGGTAATCAATGTCAGGCAGTACGCCCTGGTGCTGGGTGCTCTGGCCGGAAACCCGGTAGAACTTCGCCAGGGTCAGTTTCAGCTCGCCATGGTTCAGCGGCTGGATAGTCTGCACGGTGCCTTTGCCGAAGGTCTGGCCGCCGATGATCAGCGCCCGGTGATAGTCCTGCATGGCGCCGGCGAAAATCTCCGAGGCCGAGGCCGACAGGCGATTGACCAGCAACGCCATCGGGCCCTTGTAGAACGCGCCAGGATTTTCATCTTCGAGGACATCGACCCGGCCATCGGCATTACGCACGAGCACGGTCGGGCCCTTGTCGATGAACAGGCTGGTCAGCTCGGTGGCTTCCTGCAGCGAGCCGCCGCCGTTGTTGCGCAAGTCGATGACCACGCCGTCGACCTTTTCCTTCTGCAATTCGGTCAGCAGTTTCTTCACGTCGCGCGTGGTGCTCTTGTAGTCCGGATCTCCGGCGCGGAAAGCCTTGAAGTCCAGGTAGAACGCAGGAATCTCAATGATGCCGAGCTTGTAGTCCTTGCCATCCTGTTTCAGTTTGAGGACTGACTTCTTCGCGGCCTGTTCTTCCAGCTTCACCGCTTCGCGGGTGATGGACACGACTTTGCTGGTCTGGTCGTTCGGCGCATTGCTGGCCGGAATGACTTCCAGGCGCACCACCGAGCCTTTCGGACCGCGGATCAGCTTGACCACTTCGTCCAGGCGCCAGCCGACGACATCGACCATTTCCTTGTTGCCCTGGGCGACGCCAATGATCTTGTCCGCCGGGCTGACTTGCTTGGTCTTGTCGGCAGGTCCCGCCGGCACCAGGCGCACGATCTTGACCTGGTCGTTGTCGCTCTGCAGCACCGCGCCGATGCCTTCAAGGGACAAGCTCATGTTGATATCGAAGTTCTCCGCATTATCCGGCGACAGATAATTGGTGTGCGGGTCGTAGGACATGGCGAAGGTGTTGATGTAGGCCTGGAAGATATCTTCGGCACGGGTCTGTTCCAGGCGCGCCAATTGGTTCTTGTAGCGCTTGGTCAGGGTTTCCTGGATCTGCTTGGGATCCTTGCCGGCGATCTTCATGCGCAGCACCTCGTCTTTGACGCGCTTGCGCCACAGATCATCGAGTTCGGCTGTGCTTTTGAGCCAAGGCGCGTCCTTGCGGTCGACCAGCAAGGTTTCCTTGGCATTGAAATCGATCTTGTCGACGCCTTTGTTCAACTCGGCCAAGGCGTAGTCCAGACGCGCCTTCACGCGGTCCAGGTAGCGCTTGTAGATGGTGAACCCGGCATTCAGGTCGCCGCTCTTGAGGAAGTCGTCGAACTGGGTTTTCCATTTGTCGAATTCGGCGATGTCGCTGGCCAGGAAATAACTGCGCGACGGATCAAGCAGCTTCAAATAGCTGTCGTAGATAATGACGGAACGTGCGTCATCAAGTGGCGGCTTGCTGTAGTGGTGCCGCTTGAGCAACTCAACCACATTGAGGCTGGCAATCACCTCGTCGCGATCGGGCTGAAGCTTGTCCCAGCTGTTGGCCGCGAACACAGGGTTCGAAAGCGTTGAAGCGCCAAGGCCAATGAGGAGGGCAAGTGCAGTGCTGGGAAAAAAGTGCTTCATGCTGATTCGACGCAGGGACAATTGATCACGCATATTAGGCCGTCTTTGAAGTCGCCGGTTCCATGTGGCCCGGGCGCATAATGCAAGAAAGCCCGGCGTTGTTACAGCAGCGGGCCCAGTCGAGACTCACTATGGAGGCACCGTGAAAGCATTGCAAGGCGTTGAAGGCCAAGTGGTATGGGCAGATGAGCCGAGTCCGGCCTGTGATGCGGGGCAAGTTCGCATCCGTGTGGCGGCCGCCGGCCTGAATCGGGCGGATTTGTTGCAAAAGGCCGGGCATTATCCCCCGCCACCCGGCGCGAGCGAGGTGCTGGGGCTGGAATGTTCCGGGGTGATCAGCGAGGTCGGGCCAGGCTCTTCCTGGCAGGTCGGCGACCGGGTTTGCGCATTGCTGGCCGGCGGCGCAATGGCCGAGGAAGTGGTGGTCGATGGCCGCCATGTCCTGCCGGTGCCCGAAGGCTTGTCGATGGCCGAAGCCGCCGCACTGCCGGAGGTTTACAGCACCGCTTGGTTGAATCTGTTCCAGCTCGCCGGCCTCAAACCGGGCGAGAAAGTGCTGTTGCACGCCGGAGCCAGTGGTGTCGGTTCGGCCGCAATCCAGCTGTGCAAAGCTTTCGGCAACCCGTGCTGGGTCAGCGTCGGTTCGGCGGATCGGCTGGCCTATTGCGAAGCGCTGGGCGCCCAGGGCGGCGTGGTGCGCACCGACGACATCAACAGCCTGAACGACTTCGGGCCGTTCGACGTGATCCTCGATCCAGTCGGCGCCAACTACGCCTCGCTCAACGTGAAACTTTTGTCAGTTGACGGGCGCTGGGTGCTGATCGGGCTCATGGGCGGGCGCACGACCGAATTCGACCTGGCCCAAGTGCTGGGCAAGCGCATCCAATTGCTCGGCTCGACCCTGCGCAGTCGCAACGACCAATTCAAGGCCGACCTGATCAGCGACCTGGGCCAGAACGTATGGCCATTGTTTGCCGACAAACGCCTGAGCCCGCAATTGGCCAAGACGTTTGCGATCAAGGATGCCGAAGCGGCGTTCGCGGAACTCGCGACGAACAAGGTGTCGGGGAAGCTGGTTCTGGTGATCGACGAAAGCCTGAGCTGATTTTGCGTAGACCTGTGGGAGCAGGTATGGATCGCCACGGTGAAGTGCGCCCCAAAAGCTGGACACTGGCTGGCTAGGCTATCGCGGACTGAGCTCGGTACGCTACAGGGCTTAGCCCGCCCAGTTTCA
>NZ_JABWQW010000051.1:0-7907 GCF_014268645.1 Pseudomonas sp. SWRI154 | reverse complement strand
CGTACCGATCGCTCAGGGCGATCAGATGACCGTCGCGAAAGTGTAGGAAAGGCGCACCGTCGCCGGGTTGGGCGATGATCAGCTCGTCCGGCTCGCTGCTCAGGTAGATCGCCGCGCGGGCCAGGCTGTTGTGGATCGCCGGGCGTTGCAGGTGTGGTCGAGGAAATGTGGTGCGGCGGTTTTCCTGGTCGATCCAGATGACCTGCTCGCCTTCGATCAACAGGCGATGGGACAGGGCATGACTCCAGCCACGGCCGAGGCCAATGTCCAGGTCGGCAGCGCTGGTGCGATAAAGACGGGTGAAGACGAAGGGCAAACGCCCGTCGAGGGTGCCGTCTTCCAGGGTCAGCAGTTCTTCGCCGGTGACCATCGACACCGGGCAGCCATGGGTGCGGGTTTGGTCGGCGTTGTCGGCGGGATCGCCGTTGGGGTTTTTCGATTGGGCGGGGGCGTCGTCGTGGTGTTGGTCTTGTTTCAGCGTGGTATTGCGCTTCGCGTCCCAGCGCAGTTGCATCCGGCCCTTTTTCACAGCGGCGGTGATGCCTCGCGCCGCCACGGTTTTGTAGCGGTCCACGTAGGCCATGAAACCGTTCACCACCGCGAAGATGGCACGAATGAAACGCTTCGCGGCATCCAGCAGGCGAGCACTGTGCCGAACCAGGCGCATCGACAGATAAGCAATGCCGGCTCCCGCCGCGGCGAAGGTCAGGACCACGCCGATCAGCAGGTCGATCACCAACTGCACGAGCATTGTGGATAACGCTTGGGCCGTGCTGCCGGCGAGTTCACTGGGCGGCAGCATGTCCAGCCAGAGACTGGCGGTGCGCACCAGTAGGCACAGAGCCGCTTCGTCACTGGCCAGCAGCTGCAGCTTCGCCATGACCTGCGGTGCCGACTGTGCTAGTTCGGCTAGATCGGCCGCGCCGCTGCCCAACTCCGCGCCGAACCGAACCGGGTCCTTGAGGATGTCCGAGATCAGGCCGATGCTGTCCCACACCCCTTCGATCGCTGCCCAACCGCCGGCTAGCAGGCCATTGCCCACCGCAGCGGCCGACGTCGTCAGGGATTGCTGCGCCCACTGCGGCTTGAAACCCTGCCATTCGCCGCGCAGCCAGTCCGTCAGATCGGAGGTCAGGCCGTCGTAGGAAGAAAACAGTTCTTCGATTTGCTTGGGAGATACCTCGCCTTGGACGTGTACCTGATAGTAGCGACCCGCTTCGCCCTTGAAGGTCCCCACGCCTTGGGCATCCAGCGTGACCGGCGTGATCTTTCCACTGCCGACCTCCACCACATCGACAACGATGCCGCCCAGCGGAATGTCGTACACCGACTCGAGCTTGCTCTCGATCGTCAAGACGCCGCCCTTGGGGCACTGGGCGACGGTGGAGAGAAAATCCGTGTCCTGGATGCTGACCGCCGTGGTGCTGTCACCGAAACGGATCACCCGCTCCATGCCCATCAATGACGGCAGGTCGGCTAACTGGCTGGCGCCGTCCGCAGCGCGGCTGTACCAGCTCTCGAGCTGCTCGCGGTAAAGGGGAAGGGTCTCTTTGAAACTGTCGAGTGCATCCTCGATGCGGCGCATCTGATCCATCAGGGCAGCGCTCGATCAGAGGCCAACAGGATATATCGATCGGGCATGGGCAGGCGTCTCGCGAGGAATCGGGAAGCGCGAGACTGTGCCGGGGAAGTCCGGGAAAATAAGTCAGATAAGGAGACGGATAGCGTAGGACGATTCTGAGATTTGCCCTAAAGGACATGCTCCATTAGCGAAGAAAAAAGATACCGCCTATGGATAACAACTAAGGGGCCTGGCCTTCGAGCGCCTTGAGCTTGATCTCGGCCAACGGATGCCCGGCCTTTGCAGCCAGGGTCCACCAGCGCGCCGCTTCGGCCGGGTCCGGCGCTTTAGTGGCGGACCCGGCGAGGCTAATGACGCCGACCTGATAGGCGGCCTTGCCATCACCGGCCAGTGCGGCCAATCGCAGCAGGCGAATGCCCTCCTCCCGCGCGCCCAGCCCCTGGCCGCGAAACGTCAGGATATGCCCGTAGAAACTCTGGGCACCGACATCACCCAGGTTCGCCATGCGTGCAAACTGACCTTCGAGCCAGGCCCAGCCACGCGGCTGTCGGACGAACCATGACCAATGAAACAACCGACGCGCCAGCCAATAGCCGGCCCGCGCCTTGATGCGCCAGAGCACTCAGGCCTCCGCCGATTCGGGGTACTCGTATTCGAACACCCGAACCACTTCCGAAGCATGCCAGGACGCAGCGGCGACGCCGTCGGAGGGACCGGAAAAACGGCCGAGGCGTTCGACACATTCGAAGAAACCGGTGCGCGGCAATCGGCTGGCACCCTGGCTGATGACCAACGAACTGCGCAGCGGCTGTTCAGCCCGGGCGTCCAGCGCGGCGAGATGTTCGAGCGCGGCGGTCAAGGTCTGCATCGCCGGGCTTGGAAGCTGCAAGCGTTCCAGCAAGGCGCGGTATGTCAGCAAATGGCGCTGGCGACGTGCCTGGTCCAACTCCCCCAACAACCCATCCCAATGTTGTCGACTGATGCGTACACTCACGATTCATCCCTCCAACCCGGCACCGTCAGTTCCCAGGCCAAGCTGCGCTTGATCGCGGCATCGGGCTGACGCTCGCCGCTTTCGATCATGGCCAGATAAGACGGGCTGATGCCTACCGTGCGGGCCAGCGCCTCGATGGCGATGCCCTTCCCTTCGCGCAAGCTGCGCAACTGATCCAGACCAGGAAGGACCTGATCGGGTGCCGCCGCGTCCTGGGCTTTTGCCTCCCGCGGCGGAGCTTGATTGAGACCTGCTGCCTTCAATAACGACTGGTACTGACCCCACGGCAAAACCGCGTACTCGGGCTCTCCGTCGCGTGTGATTATTTGAATATCCATGTCTACCCCGTAGGACAACAACACTTAGCGAGTCAGCTTTTTTCCTTGGAAGTGTAATCCTAAATAGCAGCCAAGGTCGCGGGGCGATGATGTTCTGGGGGCAAACAGGCGGGATCAGGACTTTTTCGGACCTTGGAGCTGGAGTTGTTCTGGGGTATCGGGAAGTCTTTCAACCCGTGCGAGCTTCTCGGGTGACTGCTGGTCACGCCAGGCGCGGAAGGCACTGAGTTCGTCGTCGAGTGTTTTCATGATCCACGCCAGCACGGCAATGTCGTCGAACATGCCGAACATCGGCAGCAGGTCTGGAATCGCGTCCAGAGGGCTGAGGAAATACATGAGCCCCGCGACGACTGACAATAACGACTTGGCACTGACCGCCCGGTACTCGCCACGCCAGTAGGCCAGGCACAACGCCTGCAACAAGCGCAGGTCTTCCTTGAGCTTGCCCAGCCGGCCACCTTCGCGCGCGCCTTTGCTGGCAACGGCGAACAGCAACGTCGGCAGTCTACCGCGAGCCAGCAGCCGTCCCGCCAGAGGTAGAAACCGGGTGAAATTCCACGGGGCCTTCATTTTTTCTCCCACTGAAATGTTATCCACACAAATTGTGGATAACCTTGTGAACAGAGCTGCATTTCACCGCTGAAGCCCCCGTTTAATAAGGGCCCGGCTTAGATCGGGCGTTTTTTACTCACATAAAAAAACCCAATATTTCATTGACTTGATCGGCCAACTGCGTCTAGCGCAGCGCCTGTATTGCCTATGACTGTAGCCCACCCCGAGCGTTCGGTTTTTTTGTCATTCACCGAACACCAGATGCAACAACGCCCCGCATTAAGCGAGGCGTTGTCGTTATAGCAGACGCGATTACTTGGCTGCGTCTTCTTTTGCCGGATCCTTGATTGCCAGCAGTTCCAGGTCAAACACCAGGACCGAATTGGCAGGGATGGCCGGGCTCGGGCTCTGGGCGCCGTAGGCCAGGTCGCTCGGGATGTACAGCTTGTACTTCTCGCCGACGTGCATCAGTTGCAGGCCTTCGACCCAACCCGGGATCACGCCGCTGACCGGCAGGTCAATCGGGCTGCCACGCTCCACGGAGCTGTCGAACACAGTGCCGTTGGTCAACTTGCCGGTGTAGTGAACGGTCACTACGTCGGTCGGCTTGGGCTGTGCGCCGTCGGCTTTCTTGACCACTTCATACTGCAGGCCGGAAGCGGTGGTGGTAACACCCGCCTTCTTGCCATTTTCTTCGAGGAATTTCTTGCCGGCCGCTGCCGACTCTTCACTCATCTTGGCCATGCGTTCTTCGGCACGCTTTTGCAGGGCGGCGAAGGCTTCGACCAGTTCTTCGTCTTTCAGCTTCTGTTCTTTCTTGCCGACGGCATCTTCGATGCCCTGGGCGACTGCTTTGGAGTCCAGGTCATCCATACCTTCCTGAGCCAGGCTCTTGCCCATGTTCAAGCCAATGCCGTAGGAAGCTTTTTGCGCCGGGGTTTTCAGCTCTACGCTGGTCTGCGAGTCACAACCCGCGAGTACCAGGCCAACCAGGGCTACCGCCGCCGCCAACCGATGCTGTTTCATGCTATTTCCTTGTTCATGCGCCTAAAGGGCAATCGAGTAAAGCCGCGAGCTTATCAGGCGGCCACGACCAATGGCTACCGGCATGTGAGCCACAAAGCGATGATAAGTTCAGGCCGGCAAACGCTTTTTGATCCTGGGCAGATGAAGCATCTGTCATCTATTACGTACAGAGACAAATTGCCGCCCCATACGGCCCAAGATAATGGCCACTTGCCGGCCAGCCGGCACTGAGGCATAAGGGCATATCAAAAAAACAAGGACGTTACCGTGCGCCTCCTCTCTCGCATTCTCTTGCTGTTACTCGCCCTGCTCATCATCGCCGTGGCCGTCGTGCTTTATTACGTCGCCAACCCGCGCTTGCCGGCGTATACGCCCGTGGAGCAGGTGCACTATCTGGACCAATGGAGCGCGGCAGAGCGCCAGACTTACTATTTCACCCCCCAGGGCACCCAGGTCAAAGGCCTGCGTTACGAGTGGTTCACGGCCCTCGAATTGCCGTTCTCGCAACAGCGTTTCTCTTCACCGGAATATCTGGCGCGCTTCGGGTTCCTGGTCGATCCGGCGCAAAAAGCCACGCCGCAAAACCCCGGCAACTTGCCGGTAGGTTTCACCCGTCACCAAAACGCGGGCAGCAACGAACAATATCTGGATATTACGTGCGCCGCCTGCCACACCGGCGAGCTGCACTTCAAGGGCCAGGCAATACGGATCGATGGCGGCTCGGCCCAACACGTACTGCCGTCGACTGTTCCGACATTGCGTGGAGGCAGTTTCGGACAGGCATTGGTCGCAAGCCTCGCCTCGACCTACTACAACCCCTGGAAATTCGAGCGCTTCGCCCGCCAAGTGCTGGGCAATGACTATGAGGCTCGTCATGAAGAGTTACGCAAAGCCTTCAAGGTTTCCCTGAACACCTTCCTGAGCACGGCCTGGAACGACACCCATCGCGGCCTCTATCCCACCGAGGAAGGTCCGGGCCGTACCGACGCCTTTGGCCGCATCGCCAACGCCAGTTTCGGCGACGCCATCTCGGAGGAAAACTACCGGGTCGCCAACGCGCCGGTGGATTACCCCCAGCTGTGGGAAATGTGGACATTTGACTGGGTGCAGTGGAACGGCTCGGCCCAGCAACCGATGGCGCGCAATGTCGGCGAGGCATTGGGAGTCGGCGCCACGTTGAATTTCTTCGACGCCCAGGGCAAGCCGCTGCAGGGCGATGCGCGCTATCCTTCCAGCGTGCGCGTGCGCGACCTGAACAAGATTGAAGAAACCTTGCAACTGCTCAAGCCTCCGGCATGGCCGGAGGCGCTCTTGGGCTCGATCGACAAGCCTTTGGCCGCCAAAGGCCGGGGGCTGTTCGCCGAGAACTGCGCCGGCTGCCATGTCCCAAAAGTGGTTCAGGGGCCCGACAGGCCGGTCCAGCAATTGCACATGCTGCCGGTGAAAGTGATCGGCACCGACCCCGGCACCGCCAATAATATCGCCGACCATCGCTTCAACCTGACCAGTCTGCAATGGGACCCGGCCGAGCTGGCGAAGCTGGAGGTGCAACTGCACCCGACGCCGACAGAGCCGCTGGATCTCAGCCAGGTTTCGGTTGCCAAGGGCCTGGCCTATGTCACAGCGTTTGTCGAAAACCGCGCTTATCGCGACGCCGGCGTAACGCCGGTCGAGCGCCCGGCCTTGGATGGCTTCGGGCTGCCCATCGGCGTGCGTGAATTGCGCGCCTACAAGGCCCGACCGCTGGCAGGTGTCTGGGCCACTCCTCCATTCCTGCACAACGGCTCGGTGCCGACGATTTATCAACTGTTGTCCCCCCAGGCCGAGCGGGCAACGACCTTCTATAAAGGCAGCTTCGAATATGACCCGCGACATCTGGGCTATCGCACCGAAGCCTTTGCCAACGGGTTTTTATTCGATACCAAGATCACCGGCAACCACAACAGCGGCCACGAATTCCGCTCAGGCGAGCGAGGCAATGGCGTCATTGGCCGCTTGCTGCAACCGCAAGAACGCTGGGCCTTGCTGGAGTATTTGAAAGTCTTGGGCGGGCCGCTGGAGTCGCAACTGTAATGATGAACCCCACAGGTAAAAGGATGTTTGCATGTTGATCACGCTCTGGCTGCGCCTCGGCGCCTTTTTGGGCAAGACGCTCTTGTGGCTGCTGGGCATCGGGCTGCTCGGCTGGGCCCTGTCCACCGCTTGGTTTGCCTGGCAACACAGCGGCTCGGTCTCGGACAAGGAGCAGATCCCCCCGGGCGAAAGCGCCATGACCCAGGACATCATCCAGACCGCTATCCGCATCGTCGATCAGCACCGCGAAGGCACCCGCTACCTGCGTGATGCCCATGCCAAGGCTCACGGTTGTGTCATGGCCGAAGCCCAAGTGCCGAACGATCTGCCAGCGCCTCTGCGCCAAGGGGTATTTGCCGAACCGGGCAAGACCTGGCAGGCAACGATCCGCCTATCCAACGGTAACGCCTATCCGCAATTCGACAGCTTGCGCGATGCGCGGGGGATGGCGATCAAGTTGCTGGACGTGCCCGGCAAGCAGCTGCTCGCGGGTCGGCAATCACAAGGCGAGCAGGACTTCGTGATGTTCAATCATCCGAACTTCTTTGTCAGTGATGTCGCCGAGTACCGTCAGAATGTGGCCGCTCAGGCTGACGGAAAGAAGGCAATGGCGTTCTTCCCGAGCCTGGATCCGCGGACCTGGCAGGTCCGTCATCTATTCATCGCCCTGTCGACACTCTCCCCGCCCCCGACCAGTCCGACCCAGACCACCTACTTCTCGGTATCGCCTTACAAATTCGGCGCGGCCAATGCCAAGTTTCGCGTCGCACCGGACCCGGACAGCTGCCCAAGCTACACCTTGCCTGCGCAGAACCAGGACCTGCCGAATTTCTTGCGCAGCGCATTGAATCAGCAGTTATCCACAGATCGCGTGCCGGCCTGTTTTGTCTTGCAGATCCAGCGTCAGGATCCGGGCAAGTACATGCCCATCGAAGACACCAGTATTGAATGGCAGGAAGACGATGCACCGTTCGAGACGGTGGCGCGGATCAAGGTGCCGGCTCAGGACTTCGACACGCCCAAGCTGAACCTCGCTTGTGACAATCAATCCTTCAACCCTTGGTTCGGCATCGAGGCTCATCGGCCTATTGGCGGTATCAACCGTTTGCGCAAGGCAGTGTATGAGGCGGTCAGTGATTATCGTCATAGCCGCAATGCCGAGCAGTAGAGAGAGGCAAATGCCAGACAACAAAAAGCCCGCTCAAATGAGCGGGCTTTTTGTTGGCAACCTGGCGTTCAGCATTCCAGATGACCGAATATGGCGCAGCGGACGGGACTCGAACCCGCGACCCCCGGCGTGACAGGCCGGTATTCTAACCGACTGAACTACCGCTGCGCGTAA
>NZ_JABWQW010000050.1:0-9153 GCF_014268645.1 Pseudomonas sp. SWRI154 | reverse complement strand
AGATCCGTGGTTTCCGCATCGAGCTGGGTGAAATCGAAGCGCGGCTGCTGCAACAACCGGCGGTGCGTGAAGCGGCGGTGCTTGCTCAGGAAGGTCCGGGCGGTCAACAGCTGGTGGCCTACGTGGTGGCTTCGGCTCTGGACGCGGACGCCAACACCTTGCGAGATCAGCTCAAGGCCAATCTCAAGACAAGCGTGCCCGACTACATGATCCCGGCCCACTGGCTGTTCCTCGAACAACTGCCGCTGACCCCCAATGGCAAGCTTGATCGCAAGGCGTTGCCGGGCATCGAGAGCGGGTTGTCGCAAAGCAACTACGAAGCGCCTGTCAGCGAACTCGAACAGCAAGTCGCGGCGATCTGGGCCCAGGTGCTCACCGTCGAGCGCGTGGGCTTGCACGATCACTTCTTCGAGCTGGGCGGCCACTCGTTGCTGGCGGTCACCGCCGTCTCGCGCATGGCCCTCGAACTGGGGTTGAGCCTGACCCCGCAACTGCTATTCCAGCACCCGGTCCTGAAGGATTTCGTCGCGCAACTCGACAGCGGCGGCCGGTCAATCAACGAACAGAAACTGAACAAGCTGGACGCCCTGCTTGATGAAATGGAGGAAGTCTGATGGACAAGAGTGTTGCTTTGAGGGTTGCCAAGCGCTTTATCACTCTGCCGCTGGACAAACGCAGGCTGTATCTGGAAAAGATGCTCGAAGAGGGCGTCTCGCCGGCCAATCTGCCGATCCCCGAGGTGCGTTCCGGGTTCGAACATATCCCGCTGTCCTATGCCCAGGAGCGCCAATGGTTCCTGTGGCAGATGGACCCCCACAGCTCGGCTTATCACATCCCCACGACCCTTCGCCTGAAAGGCCGGTTGGACGTGCCGGCCCTGGAGCGCGGTTTCAATGCCCTGGTCGAGCGCCACGAGAGCTTGCGCACCACCTTCACCGAACATGGCGAGCAGGCTGTGCAGGTCATCCATCCGCACATGCCGCTGCGCGTCGCGGTCCAGCAACTGCCCGCCGGTTCGCTGGCCAGCCACGACCCCGTCATCAAGGCCTTCGTCGAAGGTGAAACAGCGCGCCCATTCGATCTGCGGCAGGGACCGCTGCTGCGGATTTCGCTGTTGAAAATCGCCGAAGACGACCATGTGTTGGCGCTGATCCAGCACCACATCATCGCCGATGGCTGGTCGATGCAAGTGCTGGTGGATGAACTGGTGCGGCACTACGCGGCCGACACCGCCAATCAACCGCTGGCCTTGCCGGAGTTGCCGGTGCAGTACGCCGACTACGCCATCTGGCAGCGCCATTGGCTGGAGGCCGGCGAGCGCGAGCGGCAGTTGGCCTATTGGCTCCAGACCCTGGGCGATGAGCAGCCGGTGCTTGAGCTGCCGCTCGATCATCCGCGCCCACCCGTGCAAAGCTTTCGTGGCGCGCGCTTGGACTTGAAGCTGACAGCCGAACTGGCGACAGCGCTCAAGCAACTGGCCCAGCGCGAAGGCGCGAGCCTGTTCATGGTCTTGCTGGCGTCGTTCCAGGCGCTGCTGCACCGCTACAGCGGCCAGCCACAGATTCGCGTGGGCGTGCCGACCGCCAACCGCAACCGTGTCGAGACTGAAGGGCTGATCGGCTTTTTCGTCAATACCCAAGTGCTTAACGCCCATGTTGACGGACAGCTGCCATTCGATCGCTTGCTTGCCCAGGTCAAGCAAGCGGCCATGGCCGCCCAGGCCCATCAAGACTTGCCATTCGAGCAACTGATCGAGGCGCTGCAACCGGAGCGCAGCCTCAGCCACAGCCCGATCTTCCAAGTCATGTTCAACCACCAGAACGCCGGCGCCCATCGAAGCCGGCAGATGCACCTGCCGCAACTGCGCGTCGAAGATTTGCTGTGGGAAGGGCGCACCGCCCAGTTCGACTTGACCCTCGGCACCTATGAAACCGAGCAGGGCATTGCGGCGGAGCTGACTTACGCCACCGACCTCTTCGAACCCCTGACGATCGAACGCCTGGCCGAGCACTGGCAAACCCTGTTGCAAGGCATCGTCGCCGCGCCACACCAGCGCATCGGCGAACTGCCGCTGCTCGACCCGGCGCAACAGCGCCTCACGCAACGACAATGGCTGCGCGTGGCCGACCGGGGTGCCGAGGCCGTGTGCGTACACCAGCGCATCGCTGAACAGGCCCGTCTGAATCCCGAGGCACTGGCGCTGACTGTCGACGGACACGCCCTGAGCTACGGCCAACTGGACGCACGTGCCAATCAACTGGCTCACCGCTTGATCGAGCTGGGCGTGACGCCAGGCCAATTGGTGGGCATCGCGGTGGAGCGCAGCGCCGAAATGATCGTCGGCCTGTTGGCGATCCTCAAGGCCGGCGGCGCCTACGTGCCGCTGGACCCGGCGTACCCGGAGGATCGCCTGGCCTACATGATCGGGGACAGCGGCATCGGTTTGTTGTTGACCCAGGCCCGCCTGGTAAATCGATTGCCGATCCCGGCGACGCTCCAGACCGTGTTGCTGGATCAGCCAGACGCCGCGCTGCAAGACGCCGCCCAAACCTGCCCGGCCGTAGCGCTGACCGGCGAGCACCTGGCTTACGTCATCTACACCTCCGGCTCCACCGGCAAGCCCAAGGGCGTCATGGTGCGCCACGGCGCGCTGAGCAATTTCACCAGCAGCATGATCGCCCAGCCAGGCCTCGCGGCCGGCGACCGCATGCTGTCGCTGACGACGTTTTCCTTCGATATTTTCGGCCTGGAAATCTACGCGCCATTGTCGGTCGGGGCCAGCGTGGTGCTGACCGGCCAGAACGTCCACCAGGATCCGCAAGCGGTGCTGGCGCTGGTCGAACAGCACGACGTCAGCGTGCTGCAAGCCACGCCGTCGAGCTGGCGCATGCTGCTCGATCATGAACAGGCTTGGGTGCTTGCCGGGCGTACTTTCCTGTGCGGCGGCGAAGCATTGCCGCTGGAATTGGCCCAGCGTCTGCTGGCGCTTTCGCCGAAGGTCTGGAACCTCTACGGTCCGACCGAAACCACGATCTGGTCGGCCGTGCATCCGCTGAGCCCTGAGCGCGACCGTCCGTTCCTCGGCAAACCGCTGGACAACACGGCGCTGTACATCGTCGGCAGCGACCTGAGCCTCAATCCCCCTGGCGCGCCGGGTGAGCTGCTGATCGGTGGCGTCGGCCTCGCCCGTGGCTATTTCCAGCGCCCGGCATTGACCGCCGAACGCTTCGTGCCGGACCCGTTTTCCTCCACGGGCGAGCGGCTGTACCGCACCGGCGACCTGAGCCGTTATCGCGCCGAAGGCGTGGTCGAATACCTCGGCCGCCTCGACCATCAGGTGAAGATCCGCGGCCTGCGCATCGAACTCGGCGAGATCGAAGCCGCGCTGCTGGCCCAGGACAGCGTGCGCGAAACCGTGGTGGTCGCCCACGAAGGCCCGACCGGTGCGCAGCTCGTGGGGTATGTCGTCCCTGCGACCGGCGCAGTGCCGGAGGTGGACGCGCCATTGCGCGCCGCGCTCAAGGCCGCGCTCAAGGCGCAGCTGCCGGAATACATGGTCCCGGCACACCTGTTGTTTCTTGCGCAGTTGCCGCTGACACCCAATGGCAAGATCGATCGCAAGGCCTTGCCGGCGCCCGAGGCCAGGGATTTGCAACAGACCTACGTGGCGCCGCGCAGTGAGGTCGAGCAGCAAGTGGCGGCGATCTGGCAGGACGTGCTCAAGCTTGAGCGCGTGGGGCTGGAAGACAACTTCTTCGAGCTGGGCGGGCACTCGCTGCTGGTCACCCAGGTGGTCTCGCGAGTCCGTCGGGCGCTGGGCATCGAGGTGCCGCTGCGCAGCCTGTTCGAGCACAGCACGTTGCAAGCGTTCGTCGCGGCCTTCGCTACAACGCCCGGCGAACAAGCGCCGGTCATGGTGCCGGTGTCGCGTGACACGCCGCTGCCGTTGTCGTTTGCCCAGGAGCGCCAATGGTTCCTGTGGAAAATGGCGCCGGACAGCGCCGCCTACAACATCCCGACTGCGCTGCGGATGCGCGGCACGCTGGATAAAGTCGCGCTGCGCAAGAGTTTTGCGGCGTTGGTGGAACGTCATGAAAGCTTACGCACCGTGTTCGTCGAAGAGGATGGACGCACCTGCCAAGTCATTCGTGGGCAGGGCCAGGTTGATTTCATTGAGCAGTGTCTGGAGGGAAACGATGAGGCCGCTATCGAGGTTTTCCTCGAGCAGCAGACGCAACGTCCGTTCGATCTGCTGAGTGATGCGCTGCTGCGCGTGGCGTTGTTGGAGGTGACCGAACAGGATCATGTCCTGGTGCTGACGCTGCACCACATCGTCTCGGACGGT
Source organism: Pseudomonas sp. SWRI154 (assembly GCF_014268645.1). NCBI lineage: Bacteria > Pseudomonadati > Pseudomonadota > Gammaproteobacteria > Pseudomonadales > Pseudomonadaceae > Pseudomonas > Pseudomonas sp. SWRI154. The sequence continues at coordinate 4,808 of NZ_JABWQW010000050.1, read as the reverse complement.
TGGTCCCTGCAGGTGATGGTCGATGACCTGATGGGCCTGTACTCGGCGTTCGCGCAGGGCCATTGCGCGCAACTGCCGCCGCTGGCGGTGCAATACGCCGACTACGCGGTCTGGCAGCGGCAATGGATGGCGGCCGGTGAACAAGATCGCCAACTGGCCTACTGGACCGCGCAACTGGGCGGCGAACAGCCGTTGCTGGAATTGCCCACCGACCACCCGCGCCCAGCGCAGCAAAGCCAGCGGGGCGCACGTCTGCCGATTGTGTTGGACCGCGGGTTGAGCGACGACCTCAAGGCCCTGGCCCGGCGCGAAAACGTCACGCTGTTCGTGCTGTTGCTCGGCGCTTTCCAAACGTTGCTGCATCGCTACAGTGGTCAAGCCGATATCCGTGTCGGGGTGCCGATCGCCAACCGCCAGCGGCTGGAAACCGAGCGACTGATCGGATTCTTTGTCAACACCCAGGTCCTGCGCAGCGAGTTTCACAGTGACCTGAGCGGTGCCGCATTGTTGCAACAGCTCAAGCAGACGGCCTTGGCCGCGCAAATGCACCAGGACCTGCCCTTCGAGCAACTGGTCGATGCCTTGCAGCCGCAGCGCAATTTGAGTCACAGCCCGTTGTTCCAGGCGATGTTCAACCACCGCAACGAAGCCGACGCGGCCTTCGCCGACGCCTTGCCGGGCCTTCGCGTAGAACCCGTCGGCTGGGCGCAGCGCACCGCGCAATTCGACTTGAGCCTGGACACCACCGACAGTCCGCAGGGCTTGCACGCAGCCTTGACCTACGCCACGGACCTGTTCGAGCCGGCGACCATCGAACGCATGGCCCGGCATTGGCTCAATGTGTTGCAGAACATGGTGCAAGACCTGCATCGTCCGGTGGCGCAATGGTCGCTGCTGGACGATGAAGAGCGCCGGCACATGCTCGTCGATTGGAACGCGACGGGGCAGCGTTACCCGCTCGACCACAGCGTCCAGGCGCTGATCGAGGAACAGGTGCGCCGGACTCCGGACGCGCCGGCACTGGTGTTTGGCGAACAACGCCTGAGCTACAGCGAACTCAACGCTCGTGCCAACCGATTGGCCTACCGCTTGATCGACCAGGGTGTTGGCCCCGATATGCTGGTGGGCATCGCCGTGGAGCGTTCGGTGGAGATGGTGCTGGGGCTGTTGGCGATTCTCAAGGCTGGCGGCGCCTACGTGCCGTTGGACCCTGAGTATCCACGCGACCGCCTGGCCTACATGTTCGAAGACAGCGGCATCGGTTTGCTGCTGACCCAGCAGCCTCTGCTGGAATCGTTGCCGATTCCGGACGGGCTGCGCAGCCTGGTGCTGGACCTGCCTGACGATGGGCTATACGCGACCCGCGAGGACAATCCGAATGTGCAAGTCCATGCCGAAAACCTGGCGTATGTCATCTATACCTCTGGCTCCACCGGCAAGCCCAAGGGCGCCGGCAATCGCCATGGCGCGCTGGTCAATCGGCTGTGCTGGATGCAGCAGGCCTACGGCCTCGATGCCTCGGACAGCGTCTTGCAAAAAACGCCGTTCAGCTTCGACGTCTCGGTGTGGGAGTTCTTCTGGCCGCTGCTGACCGGCTCTACGCTGGTGGTGGCTGCGCCGGGTGCCCATCGTGACCCGACGCAACTGATCGAGCTGATTACCGCGCAGCGCATCACCACGCTGCACTTCGTGCCGTCGATGCTCCAGGCATTCCTGCAAGATCCGCGCGTGGCGCAATGCACCAGCCTGAAGCGGATCGTTTGCAGTGGTGAAGCGCTGCCGGTGGATGCCCAGCAACAGGTCTTCGCCAAACTGCCGAACGCCGGCCTGTACAACCTCTACGGTCCGACCGAGGCGGCCATCGACGTCACCCACTGGACCTGTGTCGAAGAGGGCCGCGACAGCGTGCCGATCGGCCAGCCGATCGCCAACCTCGGCACCTACATCCTCGACGACGAATTGTCGCCGGTGCCGGTGGGCGTGATCGGCGAGCTGTACCTGGCGGGCGAGGGGCTGGCGCGGGGTTACCATCGACGCGCGGCGTTGACCGCCGAGCGCTTCGTCACCGGGCCGTTCGGTCATGGCCAGCGCTTGTATCGCACCGGCGACCTGGCGCGCTACCGCGCCGATGGCGTGATCGAATACGCCGGGCGGATGGACCATCAGGTGAAGATCCGCGGACTGCGCATCGAACTGGGCGAAATCGAAGCGCGCCTGGCCGAGCACGATGCGGTGCGCGAAACCGTGGTCCTGGCCCAGGACGGCACGCTACTGGTGGCTTACCTGGTCCCGACTCGCGCCGAGCTGCTGGCCGCCGACGACACCGTTCGCCAAACGCTGCAAGCTCGCTTGAGGGAACATCTGAGCCAATCCTTGCCCGACTACATGGTGCCGCAACACTGGGTATTGCTGGAAAAAATGCCGGTCAGCCCAAACGGCAAGCTTGAGCGCAAGGCGCTGCCCAAGGCCGATCCAAGCGCGAGCCCCAAGGGCTACGTAGCAGCGGTTACCGCCGTGGAACAAACGTTGGCCGTGATCTGGCAAAACGTGCTCGGGCGCGAGCGCGTAGGGGTGACCGACAACTTCTTCGAGCTGGGCGGCGATTCGATCATTTCAATTCAGGTGGTGAGCCGCGCCCGTCAGGCCGGGATCCATATCAGCCCCAAGGACTTGTTCCTGCACCAGACCGTCCAGGGCCTGGCCAGCGTCGCGACGACGGGGCACGTCGGGCCTGTCGTTGACCAAGGCCCGGTCACCGGGCAGACGCTGCTGTTGCCGTTCCAGCAGTGGTTTTTCGAACAGGCCATGATCGAGCCTCATCACTGGAACCAGTCGGTCTTGCTCAAGGGCTTGCGACCCGTACACGCCGGGCATCTGGAGCAAGCGTTGCAAACCTTGGTTGCGCATCACGACGCGTTGCGCCTGGGCTTTGCCTGCCAGGACGGCGTCTGGAGCGCTCGCCATGGCACCCTGGCTGAGCAGCAGGCGCTTTGGCAGCGTTCGCCGCTGTTGTGGACCGCCGAGGTGGCCGATGCATCGGCCCTCGAAGCGTTGGCCGAACACGCCCAGCGCAGCCTCGAACTGCAAAATGGCGCGCTGCTGCGCGGCGTGCTGGCGAGCCTCGCCGACGGCAGCCAACGCTTGTTATTGGTGATTCACCACCTGGTGGTGGACGGCGTGTCCTGGCGCATTCTGCTGGAAGACCTGCAACAGGCCTATGACCAATTGCAGGCCGGCCAGGCGCCGACGCTGCCAACCAAGACCTCGGCCACGCAGACCTGGGCGCAACGGTTGCAGGTGTATGCCGGCAGCGCGGCGTTGCAGGCCCAGATGGCGTATTGGCAGGGACAACTGGAAGGTGCTTGCCACGACTTGCCTTGCGACCGTCCGCAGGGCGATTTGCAAAGATGCCGTGGGGTGCAGGTCCAGACGCGGCTGGACAAAGACCAGACCCGGCGCTTGCTGCAACAGGCGCCGGCGGCTTATCGCACCCAGGTCAACGACCTGCTGCTGACCGCACTGGCCCGGGTGATCGGCCGCTGGACCTCCCAGGAATCGACTTTGATTCAATTGGAGGGCCATGGCCGCGAGGCGCTGTTCGATGAGTTGGACCTGAGCCGCAGCGTTGGCTGGTTCACCAGCCTGTTTCCGGTGCGCCTCACCCCGACGGCAACTGCCGAAGGCTCGATCAAGGCGATCAAGGAGCAACTGCGGGCGATCCCCGACAAAGGGCTCGGCTTCGGCGTGTTGCGTTACTTGGGCGATGAATCGACGCGTCGCACCCTCGCAGCGCTGCCGGTGCCGCGCATCACGTTCAATTATCTGGGCCAGTTCGACAGCGATTTTGCCGATGACGGCGACGGGCTGTTTGTTCCCGCCATCGAATCGGCGGGCGCGGCGCAGAGTCCGTTAGCGCCGCTGGATAACTGGTTGAGCCTTAATGGCAGCGTCTATGCGGGCGAGCTGAGCATCGACTGGACGTTCAGTTCGCAGATGTTCGACGAGGCGACGATCCAGGCGTTGGCCCTGGACTATGGTCGAGAATTGCAAGCATTGATCGACCACTGCTGCGAGCCGCAGCACCACGGGTTCACGCCGTCGGACTTCCCCTTGGCCCGATTGCAGCAAAATCAGTTGGACGCCTTGCCGCTGGTGGCGCGAGAGGTGGAAGACATCTATCCGCTGTCGCCGATGCAACAGGGCATGTTGTTCCATACGTTGCTCGAGCAACAGGCCGGTCACTACATCAACCAGATGCGCGTCGATGTCGAAGGGCTCGACGTCGAGCGCTTCCGCCAGGCCTGGCAGGCTGCGACGGATGCCCATGATGTGCTGCGCAGCGGGTTTGTCTGGGAGGGTGATTTCAAGCGGGCGTTGCAAGTGGTGCACAAGCGCGTGGAGCTCGTTTTGCAGCTGCATGACGGGCGCTCACAGGCTGATTTGCCTGAGTATCTGGACACTCTCTCAGCGGCCCAGCGGCAACAAGGTTTCGTCCTGGAGGCAGCGCCGTTGCTACGGTTGGCGGTAGTGCGCGTGGCCCAGGACCGCTATCACTTGATCTACACCAGCCACCACATCCTCATGGATGGCTGGAGCAATTCGCAGTTGCTCGGCGAAGTATTGCAGCGCTACAGCGGCCAGTCGGTTGCCGTGTCTGCCAGCCGCTACCGCGACTACATCGCCTGGCTGCAACGCCAGGACGCGGCGGCCAGCGAAACGTTCTGGAAACCCGCGCTGCAACGGTTGGAAGCCCCGACGCGGCTGGCCGATGCGGTCGCCAAACCGGTCGATATGGACGCCGGCTACGG
>NZ_JABWQW010000005.1:0-238219 GCF_014268645.1 Pseudomonas sp. SWRI154 | reverse complement strand
CAGGGGCTGCGCAGCAGACCCAAAACCATTCAGCAAGGTGTATCTGGATAATCGCAGGGTTGTATATACGACTGCTGCGCAGCCGAGCGGGAGCAAGCTCCCTCGCCACGGGGGTATCGTTTTTCTTGAGTGCCGCAGAAAACCCCAGCCCCAGACGAACACGTGACAAACCCATCCCCCTCAATCAACACTCACCTCCCCTTCTCAAAAAAAGACGAAGCAGGCCATGTACCCCTCGCTCAGCTCATTCACCCCGTGCGATCTCGACACCCTGCTGCGCAGCCTGAAACCCATCGCACCCTTGCTCGACACCCTCACCGACACCGTGTTCTTCATCAAGGACCATCAAGCCCGCTACGCCTTCGTCAACCGAACCCTTTCCCGGCGCTGTGGTTTCAAGCACGGCGACGACCTGATCGGCCTCACCGCCGAGCAAGTATTCCCGGAGCGCTTCGGCCCGCTGTACACCGAGCAGGATCGACGAGTGCTCGCCAGCGGCCGAGAACTCGCCGACCAGCTCGAACTGCACCTTTATTACGGCAACCAGCCGGTGTGGTGCCTGACCCACAAACTCGCCCTGCAGCAACCCGACGGCCAAATCGTTGGCTTGGCCGGCATCTCTCGCGACCTGCAACGACCGCAATCGGGCCACCCGGCTTTTCAGAAGCTGGCTGCGGTGGACGCGCACATCAAGCAGCACTTCGCTCGTCCCATCAGCCTCGCCGAGCTGACCGCCATCGCCGGGTTTTCAGTGGCGCAATTGGAGCGACACTGCAAACGCATCTTCCAGCTCACGCCGCGCCAGATGATCCAAAAAGCGCGGCTTGACGAGGCTTCGCGGCTGCTGTTGGAAAAGGACCTGCCCATCACCGAGATCGCCCTGCGCTGTGGATACACCGATCACAGTGCGTTCAGCCGCCAGTTCCGCGCGCTGACCAGCCTTTCGCCCAGTCAATACCGTGAAAACCTTCCCTGAGCTGTTCCTTTACAGGGCGTTTATTGGCGCAACTGCTCCCATCTGTAACACCGTGCCTGCGCGTCCCCACCCGTTGCTGATGCGTTCACAGTCCAACAAAACAATGTTTATCAACGGCTTATCGACCAGCTTTGAATAAAAACCAAAGAGGCACGCCAATTGCTTATTTAATATCGTATACGAAATCCTCAATACGATATCTCACCGCATTTATTCGACAGCGAGGCATTTATGAAAAACCCTGTATTGGCCGTAGCCCTCAGCGTTGTGCTTTTCCCTCTGCTCTCCCTTCCCGCCCAGGCCGACAAGCTCGACGACATCATCGGTTCGGGCAAACTGCGTTGCGCCGTGACCCTGGATTTCCCGCCCATGGGCTTTCGCGATGAAAGCAACAAGCCGGCGGGCTTCGACGTCGACTACTGTCACGACCTGGCGAAGGTCCTCGGCGTCGATGCCGAAGTGGTTGATACGCCGTTCTCCGACCGAATCCCCGCGCTGCTTTCAGGCCGCGCCGATGTGATCGTCGCCTCCACCTCGGACACCTTGGAACGGGCCAAGACCGTTGGCCTGACCGTGCCCTACTTCGCCTTCCAGATGGTCGTGCTGACCCGCGACGACACCGGCATCAACAGCTACGCCGACCTCAAGGGCAAGAAACTCGGCAACACCAGCAGCACCTATGAAGCCATTGCCCTGGAAAAAGACCAGAAAAGCTGGGGCAGCGGTAGCTTTCACGCGTATCAATCGCAGAACGACACCCTGTTGGCGGTCGCCCAAGGGCACATCGATGCGACCGTGGTGACCAACACCGTGGCCGCCGCGACGATCAAGTCGGGCAAGTACAAGGGCTTGAAAATCGCCGGTGACGCGCCTTATGTCATCGACTACGTGTCCCTCGGCGCCAAACGCAGCGAGTATGGCCTGATCAATTACCTCAACCTGTTCGTCAACCAGCAGGTGCGCACCGGCCGGTACAAGGAGCTGTTCGTCAAATGGGTCGGCACCGACATTCCGCCGGCCAATCTGACCGTGCCCCAGGTCTACTACTGAGGATCGGGGCATGCCAAGCACGCCTACCTGCTTGCAGGGCCGCAGCCTGGTCGAGGGTGCTGCCCAGGGCACCCTGCTGTTCGCCGACGTCGGCCTGAGTTTCTGGGGCGGGGTCGACCCGGCCACGGGCGAAGTCATTGACCGGCACCACCCCCTCAGTGGCGAACGCATGGCCGGTCGGGTGCTGGCGATTCCCAGCGGGCGCGGTTCCTGCACCGGCAGCAGCGTACTGATGGAACTCATCAGCAACGGCCACGCACCGGCCGCCCTGGTACTGGCCGAGACTGATGAAATCCTCGCCTTGGGCGTGCTGGCGGCCGAGGTGATTTTCCAGCGCTCACTGCCGGTTCTATGCATCGGACACGAGGCGTTCAACCGATTGCGCGGGCAAGGATTCGCTCGGGTCGAAGGCAACCGCCTGACCTTGTCGGGGCGCCGGCCCAACGATCAATGGCGCGAGACAGACAGCCTCCCGCAGTCGTCTTTACCTTCCACGGTCCGCTTGAACGAGCGGGATCAGGCGCTGCTCGACGGTGCCCACGGCAAGGCGGCCCAAGTGGCGATGCAAATCGTCCTGCGCATGGCCGACATCCAGGGCGCCACTGAGCTGCTGGACATCACCCAGGCGCACATCGACGGTTGTATCTACACCGGTCCCGCCAGCCTGCGCTTCGCCGAACAGCTGGTGCAGTGGGGCGCGAAAGTCTGCGTGCCAACCACCCTCAATTCGATTTCCGTGGACCAGCGCCGCTGGCGCGAACTGGGCGTCGATCCGGCCTTGGGCGAGCCGGCCAGTGCGTTAGGCGATGCTTACATGGCGATGGGCGCGCAGCTGAGTTTCACCTGCGCGCCCTACCTACTGGACACCGCGCCGAAGGCCGGCGAGCAGATCGTCTGGGCCGAATCCAATGCGGTGGTCTATGCCAACAGCGTGCTCGGTGCCCGTACGCAGAAGTACCCGGACTTCCTCGATATCTGCATCGCCCTGTGCGCTCGTGCACCGTTGGCCGGCTGCCATCTCGATGATCAGCGCAAGGCCGGCCTGATCGTCGAGGCGCCCAACCTTGGTCCGGTGGACGATAGCTTCTACCCACTACTCGGTTACCACGTTGGCAGTCTGGCAGGCCGGCGCATTCCGCTGATACGCGGGTTGGAAAACGCCGTCCCCACCCTGGACGACTTGAAAGCTTTCGGCGCAGCATTCGCTACCACCAGCGCCGCGCCGTTGTTCCACATCGCCGGCGTCACGCCGGAAGCCATCGACCCGGACGATGTCCTGGACCACGACGCCGTGCAGCCGCTGGAAATTGTCAACGCCGCGGGTTTGCTTGCCAGTTGGCGCGAACTCAACAGCGCCCGCCACGGTCACGTCGACGTGGTTTCCCTGGGTAACCCGCACTTTTCCCTGAGCGAATTCGCCGCCCTGGCGCAGCTATGCGCAGGCCGGGGCAAGCACCCCGACGTGGTGCTGGCAATCACCTGTGGCCGTGCCGTGCTCGAACAAGCTCGCCTGGCAGGTCACTTGGACGCCATCGTGACGTTCGGCGCAACGCTGGTCACCGACACCTGCTGGTGCATGTTGGGCGAGCCAGTCATCCCGCCCGCCGCCACGACCCTGATGACCAACTCGGGCAAATACGCCCATTACGCGCCGGGCCTGGTGGGTCGCGGCGTGCACTTCGCCAGCCTCGGCGATTGCGTCGAGGCCGCCTGCACCGCCACGGCCAGCGGCGAGCCGCCACTGTGGCTGCAACCCACCGCACGCAAGGGGACCGCACGCCATGTTTGACTACAGCTTCCAATGGCGCCCGGCCCTGCGCGCCTTGCCCGACATGCTCGCCGGCGCTTGGGTGACCTTCGAGACCGCCGCGCTGTCGATGATCTTCGGCGTGCTGATCGCCCTGGTGCTGACGGTGATGCGCCAGGCCCGCCATCCGTTGCTGCGCGGCGTGGGTAATGGCTGGGTGTCGATCGCCCGCAACACGCCCTCGCTGTTCCAGATCTACATCCTCTACTTCGGCCTCGGCTCACTCGGGCTGCACGTCAGTTCGTGGCTGGCCTTGCTGGCCGGGATCACTTTCAACAACGCTGGCTACCTGGCGGAAAACTTTCGCGGCGGGCTCAAGGCTGTGCCGAGTACGCAGATGCGCGCCGCCCGCTCCCTGGGGATGAGCGCGTTCCAGGCCTACCGGATGATCATCGTCCCGCAGTTGCTGCGCATCGTCTTCTACCCGTTGACGAACCAAATGGTCTGGGCGGTCCTTATGACGTCCCTGGGCGTCGTGGTCGGCCTCAACGACGACCTGACCGGCGTCACCCAGGAATACAACGTCAAGACCTTCCGCACCTTTGAATATTTCGCCCTCGCGGCGGTGCTGTATTACCTGATCGCCAAGCTGATCGTCGGGTTGGCCCGGCTGTTGTCCTGGCGCTTGTTTCGTTATTGAGAGGGCTCGTCATGTTTTCTACCAGCCTCACCGTTAACGACATCTTGTACCTGCTCGAGGGCGCCTGGGTCACGGTGCAACTCACCGCGTGGTCGATCCTGCTGGGCAGCGTCGCCGGTTTGCTGTTCGGCTTGCTGCGGGCGTTGTTGCCTCGGGCCAGCTTGCCGTTGGCCTGGGTGCTCGATGTGTTTCGCAGTGTGCCGCTGCTGATCCAGTTCGTGCTGTTCAATTCGCTCAAGAGCATCGTCGGCCTGAACCTCAGCGCCTTCGCGGTCGGTTGCATCGTGCTGGGGGTCTACGCCGCCGCGTATTTCACCGAGATCGTGCGCGGCGGCGTGCTGGCGGTGCCGTTGAGCACCCGACGGGCCAGTCGGTCCCTGGGCATGACCTACTTGCAGGACCTGCGTTTCATCGTCCTGCCGATCGCTACACGCGTGGCTTTTCCCGGTTGGTTGAATCTGGTACTCGGCGTGATGAAGGACAGCGCCCTGGTGATGTGGATCGGGATCATCGAACTGCTGCGCGCTTCGCAAACCATCGTGACGCGCATCCAGGAACCTCTGCTGGTGCTATGCATCGCGGGCCTCATTTACTACGTCATGAGCCTGGTGGTCGCCCGCCTGGGCGCGCGCCTGGAAAGAAGGTGGCAAGAAAATGATTGAGATCGAAAACGTGCACAAATCCATTGGCAACCTCGAAGTGGTCAAGGGCGTGAGCCTGACGGTGAACAAGGGCGAAGTCGTCTCGATCATCGGCGGCTCCGGCTCCGGCAAGTCGACCCTGCTGATGTGCATCAACGGTTTGGAGCCGATCCAGAAAGGCAGCATCCGCGTGGACGGCGTGGAGGTCCATGACAGCGCCACCGACCTCAACCGGTTGCGCCAGAAGATTGGCATCGTCTTCCAGCAATGGAACGCCTTCCCCCACCTGACCGTGCTGGAAAACGTGATGCTCGCGCCGCGCAAGGTGCTGGGCAAGAGCAAGCAGGACGCCGAGGCCCTGGCGGTGAAACAGCTTGAGCACGTGGGCCTGGGCGACAAGCTCAAGGCGTTCCCCGGCAAGCTGTCCGGCGGCCAGCAGCAGCGCATGGCAATCGCCCGGGCGCTGGCGATGTCACCGGACTACATGTTGTTCGACGAAGCCACTTCGGCCCTCGATCCGCAACTGGTGGGCGAAGTGCTGGACACCATGCGCATGCTCGCCGAAGACGGCATGACCATGGTGCTGGTCACCCACGAGATCCGCTTCGCCCGGGACGTCTCCGATCGCGTGGCGTTCTTCTGCAACGGGCGGGTTCATGAAATCGGGCCGCCGGACCAGGTGCTGGGCAATCCTGTGCAGCCGGAGACGGCAGCGTTCCTCAAGTCGGTGAAATAGGAGCAACCCATGCGCTCATCCAAAGTCATTCACGTAGTGAGCTGCCACGCCGAAGGCGAAGTCGGTGATGTGATTGTCGGCGGCGTTGCCCCTCCTCCAGGCGATACCGTGTGGGAGCAATCGCGCTGGATCGCCCGGGACCAGACCCTGCGCAATTTCGTCTTGAACGAACCCCGTGGCGGCGTGTTTCGCCACGTCAACCTGCTGGTGCCGGCCAAGGACCCGCGGGCGCAAATGGCCTGGATCATCATGGAGCCGGCCGACACGCCGCCAATGTCCGGCTCCAACTCTTTGTGCGTCGCCACCGTGTTGCTGGACAGTGGCATCCTGCCGATGACCGAACCGCAGACGCGACTAGTGCTCGAAGCGCCGGGCGGCCTGATCGAGGCGCTGGCCGACTGTCGTGACGGCAAGGTGCAACGGGTGGAAATCAAGAACGTACCCTCCTTCGCCGACCGCCTCGACGCCTGGATCGAAGTCGACGGGCTGGGTTCGCTGCAAGTGGACACTGCCTACGGTGGCGACAGTTTCGTCATCGTCGATGCCCAGCGCCTTGGCTTCACCATTCGCCCCGACGAAGCCGCCGAGCTAGTGGCCGTGGGGCTGAAGATCACCCGGGCCGCGAACGAGCAACTGGGCTTCGTGCATCCGTTGAATCCCGACTGGTCGCACATCTCGTTCTGCCAGATCGCGGCGCCCATCGTGATGGAAAACGGCGTTGCCACCGGCGCCAACGCGGTGGTCATCCAGCCCGGCAAGATCGATCGTTCGCCCACCGGCACCGGATGTTCGGCGCGCATGGCGGCGCTGCACGCCAAAGGCTTGATGCAGGTGGGCAACCGTTTTATTGGCCGTTCGATCATCGGCTCCGAATTTCATTGCCGCATTGATTCGCTGGCCGAGCTGGCTGGACGCATGGCGATTTACCCGTGCATCGCCGGGCGGGCGTGGATCACCGGCACCCACCAGTTGTTGTTGGACCCGGCGGATCCGTGGCCGCAAGGCTATCGGCTTTCAGATACCTGGCCCGGCGCATGATTCCAGACCTACACAACCCCTTTGTGGCGAGGGAGCAAGCTCCCTCGCCACAAAAGCACTATCAAAAACGGAGACAACCATGAGCAAACGCATCAACTGGAGCGGCGTATTTCCCGCTGTCACCACGCAATTCAACGATGACTTTTCCATCAATCTGGAGAAAACCCATCAGGTCATTTCCAACGTTATCCGCGATGGCGTTTCCGGCCTGGTGGTCTGCGGCTCAGTGGGGGAAAACACCTCCCTGAGCGCCGAGGAAAAAATTGCCGTGACCGAAGTCGCGGTGGACGCTTCCCGTGGCCGGGTGCCGGTGATCTGCGGCGTGGCCGAGTTCACCAGCGTGCAGGCCGCCAAGGTCGCCAATGCCGTGCGCAAGGTTGGGGTGGACGGGGTGATGCTGATGCCGGCGCTGGTCTACGGCTCCAAGCCGTTCGAGACCGCCGAGCATTTCCGCTACGTGGCCCGGCATGCCGACGTGCCGTTGATGGTCTACAACAACCCGCCGATCTACAAGAACGACGTCACCCCCGACATCCTGATTTCCCTGGCCGATTGCGACAACGTGGTGTGCTTCAAGGATTCTTCTGGCGACACCCGGCGCTTCATCGACGTGCGCAATGAAGTCGGCGATCGCTTCGTGCTGTTCGCCGGTCTCGACGACGTGGTGCTGGAAAGCCTCGCGGTGGGCGCCGAGGGCTGGGTCTCGGGCATGTCCAACGTGTTCCCGAAAGAAGGCGAAACCATTTTTCGCCTGGCCCGCGCCGGACGCTTTGCCGAAGCCATGCCGATCTACGAATGGCTGATGCCGATCCTGCACCTGGACGCCCGCGCCGACCTGGTGCAATGCATCAAGCTGTGCGAAGCCATCGCCGGCCGCGGCAGCGCCCTCACCCGCCCACCGCGCCTGGCCTTGCCGGAAGAAGACCGGGTATATGTAGAGCAGATCATGGCCAAGGCCCTGGCCAATCGGCCAACTTTGCCGGATGTCGGGCTATAACCACCGACACAGTGATCGGAGCTTGTCAGTAATCCTGTTCAAACAACAGCGGACCGGACTCTGTATGCTACAGGGCTCGGCCCGCCAAGCTTCTTTTGATTCGCGGGTTTGTAGTAGTGGAGTACTTACCCAGCCCAGTCTCTAGCTAGGCCGCCGGCTGTCACTGTAGAGAGCCAGCGACTGTGACATCAAAGAGGAAACCTATAATGTATTTCTCTTACGAAGCGGGAGGTCCAAGGGCACCAGACGCCGTCGGGTAAAACCCCAGAACCTGGTATCCCTACGAGCTCAATATTATCTTCGACTGTAAACGCAGCCCCATCGCAGTAATGTTGTTGAACAGCAAACAACGAGATAGAGTCTGGTGCCAGATGGAATGACCACCGCTCATTGTAAGGTTTCCGTTCACGCACGATTTTTCCCATTATCATAAACGGATCACCGGGCTGGTTGTTGTTACTAATAATGGCGGAAATCTGCTCCGCTAATGCCGGATCGTCGATGGCAACCACAAATTCATGGGGGCCGAAAGAAGACGTATCTCCGCTTGGCGAGCTAAACCCATCCTTTGTCACGAAAGAAAAATACCGAGTGTCTGGCTCCGCGATAGCGGTCGAACTCATCGCGACAATGGCAGACAACAACAATAAGCGTAACAGCGAGTTTGCTTTCATCAACTTAATATCCAATAACACCTAATTAAATCAACTCCACAGCATCAGGAGTCAACGTCGAGTTAATGTTCGCACTATTTTATCCATCTTCGATCAATAATAGTTTAACCAAACACTACGATAAGACAGTTATAGGGGGCGTTCTGGAATGGCCGGACATTTAGCGCTAACGAGCCGTCGTCACTTCATAAAAAATATATCAAAACAAACTTGGCACTCTTCACTTTTCAGCCCTCTCGCCCATCCACGACGCTTCTCGGCGGCCATTCACAAGCGGCCCGCTGCTTTCACCGACGCAGCCGACCAGCAACACCTCGCCATCGCCAGTCTTTGCTACGCTTTTGCCGGCGCTATGACGCGAACGGGAGGCGTTCCATGAACTATTTCCTGGCCCAGGCCCTCAACAACCGATGGGCCAACCATCGGCTGCTAGGCGCCTGCGCGCAGCTGAACACGGCGGAGTACGAGGCCTACCGGACCAGTTTCTTCCCCTCCATCCAAGCCACCTTGTGCCATATCCTCGAGGTAGACCGCTATTACCTCACCGCCCTGGAAGGCGATGTGGACGGCCAGAAGCACGACTTCTTCGAAACCTTGACCTTCGCCGAACTGAAGGCACAGCAGGAGCGAACCGATCATAGGCTGGTGGCGTTCTGCGAAGCCCTGCGAGAGACAGACCTGCCTCGCGCCATCGATCTGGTGCGCGCCGACGGCGAGGTGCGCGAACGGATCGACCGATTGCTCCTGCACCTGTTCGAACACCAGATCCATCACCGCGGCCAGGTCCACACCATGCTCAGCGCCACCCACGTTGATCCGCCACAACTCGATGAGTTTTTTCTCGATTGCGACCGGCGGTTTCGCGCGGATGAGGAACATCTGCTTCAACTCAGTGAACCGCGCGTCTGGCGCGAGTATCTGTTACCGACCCACCCAAAGGAGACCTCGCCATGAACATCACTCTTCGTTGCATTGGCTTGTCGTTGGCGCTGATGACTACGGCGGCATTCGCCCACCATGGCTGGAGCGAATACGACGCGAGTAATCCGCTGACGCTCGAAGGCACGATAAAGCAAGCTGGCTATTCCCATCCCCATGGCACCGTGCGCCTGCAAACCACCGACAAGACCTGGACCGTGGTGCTCGCGCCACCCTCGCGTATGGAAAGCCGCGGGCTGAGCAAAGACATGCTCAAGGCCGGTAACACCGCCACCGTGGTCGGCTATCCAAATCGCAATAAACCCGATGAGCTGCGCGCAGAACGCATCACCATCGGCGACAAGACCACCGAGTTGCGCTGATGCAGGACGCCGCTCCAGCCGCCGCCCCGCAAGGCTGGATGGACCAACTGGGCGACTCGTCCCTGGCGTTGGCCATGCGCAGCGAGCTATGGCTGTATCCGCTGGTGGAAGTGGTGCACATCATCGGTTTTTCGCTGCTGGTGGGCGCGGTGGTGATGTTCGATCTACGCGTTCTCGGGCTGTCGAAGGATATCGCCGTGACCTCACTGGCACGCCTTCTGCTGCGCTGGGCAGTGGCAGCGCTGTTGCTGATCGTGCCTGCGGGATTGATGATGTTCAGCGCTCATCCTCAGGACTTCGCCGGCAACGATGTATTCATTCTCAAGCTCTGCCTGATCGCGGCAGCCGGCATCAATGCCCTGTTGTTCCATGTTGGACCCCACCGCTCGGTCGAGCAGTGGAACACCGGCCACAAGGCACCCGGCCTGGCCAGAACCCAGGCGCTGGTGTCCGTGCTGCTATGGGTTGCAGTCATTCTCTGCGGTCGATTGCTGGCCTACACCTGAGCGACACCTGAAAAAAGGCGATGGCCGCTGCCGGCCATCGCCAAACCGCCCAGCTCAGGCGCCCTCAAAGCTGTGCGGGGGATACGATGATTTTCACGTTGTGCTCCTTGTTATTGACCAACTCCTCGAAGCCTTGCCCGACGATTTGCTCCAACTGGATGCGCCCCGTCACCAGCGGCGAAATGTCCAGGCGTCCGTCAGCGATGAAGGCAATCACGTCGGCAAATTCGCCGTTGTAGGCCAGCGCGCCAAGCACCTGTTTCTCGGTGGAGACCAGTTCGAAGAAGTTGAACTCGCTCGGTTCTTCGAAGATGCCCACCAACACACATTTGCCCGCCTTGCGGATCAGGTCGATGGCGAACTTGGCGGTGTGCTTGTTGCCGATGCATTCGAAGCTGACATCGGCGCCCAAGCCACCGGTCAAGCGGCGTACCTCGGCCAGGGCGTCACATTGGTTGGGATCGATGACATGGCTGGCGCCCACTTCCAGCGCCTTGGCCTTGCGCGCGCCGGACATTTCCAGGGCAATCACCTGGGCCGCACCGGCGGCCTTGGCGCACATGATGGTGCACAGGCCGATGGTGCCTGCGCCGACCACCACCACGTTCTGCCCCAGCAGGCTGCCGGCCTTCTTCACCGCGTGCATGCCCACCGCCAGCGGCTCGATCAACGCACCGGCCTCGGTGGGAAAATTGGCCGGCAGTTTATAGAGCAGATTAGCCGGGACATTGACCAGCTCGGCGAACGCGCCGTTGTTCATCAACCCGGTGAATGCCAGGTTCTCGCAGATGTTGTACAGCCCGTGGGTGCAGTAGTAACAGGTGCCGCAGTGCTGGCAGGCATCCGCCGCCACCGGCTCGCCGACGCTGAAGCCTTCGACGCCGTCGCCCAGTTCGACGATCTCGCCACAGAACTCATGGCCGAGGATGCACTGGCCCTTGATCCCGGTCAGCGGGTGCGGCGCGTCCACCGGGATGAACACCGGCCCGGCCACGTACTCGTGCAGGTCGGAGCCGCAGATGCCGCACCACTGCACGCGGATCTGCACCCAACCGGCGGGTGGCGAAACCGGCAGTGGCACGTCTTCGACGCGGATGTCATTGCGGCCATGCCAGACAGCGGCACGCATGCTGCGGGTCGGTTTGATTGAAACGTTCATGGCGTTACCTCCAGGATTTTTTTTTGGGCGACGATGCAATCGCCGCCCGCTTGATCAGTGCTGTCCGGTGAACTCAAGGATCAATCGATTGACCTGCTCGGCCGCTTCCATCTGCACCATGTGGCCCTGGCCGGGGAGTACTTCGACCTGCGCCGCCAGCCCTTCGACGTGAGCCGCCGGGATGATCGCGTCGTCGCTGCCCCAGATCACCAAGGTCGGGACGTGGCCGGCGTGCACCACCTCGCGCAGGTCCACCTGTTGGCGACCGTCGGCGAACAGCGTCGCTGACAGTTGCCGCAGGGCGGCGTCCACGCCTTCCAGGCGCTTGTACTTGAGCATGTCATCGAGCATCTGGCGGTTGACCAGCTCGGCATTGGAGAACAGTTGCACCAGTTGCGGCTTGAGAGCGTTGCGGTTGGCGGCGTCGACGAAACCCTGCAAGTAGCTACCGTTGATCTGCGCTCCCAGGCCGACACTGCCGATCACGGTCAGCGACCGTATCCGCTGGGGCATCAAGCGCGCGGCGTTCAGCGACACCGCTCCGCCCATGGAATGCCCCACCAAGTGCGCGGCATTGATGTCCAGGTGATCGAGCAAGGCCAGCACCACCCCGCTCAGCTCGTCCAGGTCGCCGCGTTGCAGGCACTTTGAAGACTCGCCATGGCCTGGCAGGTCCAAGGCAATTACTCGACGCCCCGCCGCCAGGGCTTCATGGTTGAACAACCAATTGTTCAAGTCGCCGCCAAAGCCGTGCACCAGCAGCAACGGCGTACCGCCCTCGCCGCGCTCGAAATAGCGGATCACCCGGCCGTCCAACTCGATTTTCTGCGGTTTCGGGCCACTGTCCTCATCAGCCGCGTCGCCCGGCACAAAGTTGGATTGAAACTGCTCGATGACTGCGTCGATCTCGGCGTCGCTGGCCTCGCCTTCGACGACGATGCCGAGCAAGGCGCCGACCGGCAGGGTTTCGTCCTGGCGGGCGACCTGTCGGCGCAGGACTCCGGAAAACGGCGCCTCGACGCTGCTGGATATCTTGTCCGTCTCGACGTCCATCACTTCATCGCCCTTGGCGATGGCCTGCCCCTCTTCCTTGAGCCAGGCATCGACCCGGCCCTCGGTCATCGACAGGCCCCACTTGGGCATGGTCAGGGTAAAAATCTGGCTCATCAGCGCTTGCTCCACTCGATCACGTTGAGCACGGCTTGTTCGATCTTCGCCGCGTCAGGGATGTACAGGTCTTCCAGGGCATCGGAGAACGGCACCGGGGTATGTGGCGCGGTGACCATTTCAATCGGCGCCTTGAGCGCGCCGAAGGCTTTTTGCGCGACCAGGGCCGAGATATCGGTGGCCATGGAGCAGCGCGGGTTGGCCTCGTCGATCACCACCAGGCGCCCAGTCTTCTCGACACTTTCCAGAATGCTGTCCTCATCCAGCGGGCTGGTGGTGCGCAGGTCGATCACTTCGCAGTCGATGCCGCGTCCCGCCAGGTTGCGCGCTGCGTCCATGGCGGTGTTGACCAGACGCCCGTAGGACACCAGGGTCACGTCCTTGCCGTCGCGCAGGAAGTTGGCCTCGCCGAACGGCACGGTGTAGAGCTCTTCCGGCACTTCGCCCTGCATGCTGTAGAGCAACTTGTGCTCGCAGAAAATTACCGGGTCGTTGTCGCGAATCGCCTGGATCAGTAGGCCCTTGGCGTCGTAGGGCGATGATGGGCAGACCACTTTGAGCCCCGGAATGTGCGTCCACAACGACGTGAGCATTTGCGAATGCTGGGCGGCGGCGCGCAGGCCGGCGCCGACCATGGTGCGGATCACCAGGGGCGTGGACGCCTTGCCGCCGAACATGTAGCGGAATTTGGCCGCCTGGTTGAGGATCTGGTCCAGACAGCACCCGGCGAAATCGACGAACATCAATTCGCACACCGGACGCACGCCGCAGGTGGCGGCCCCGACGGCCGCGCCGACGTAACCGATTTCCGAGAGTGGCGTATCCAGCACGCGCCCGGGGAACTGGTCGTAAAGGCCCTTGGTTACGCCGAGCACGCCGCCCCAGGCATCGTTTTCGCCGGGGGCGCCGGCACCACCGGCCACGTCTTCGCCCATGATGAATACGCTGGCGTCGCGGCGCATTTCCTGGGCCAGGGCTTCGTTGATTGCCTGCTGATAGCTGATTTTTCTCGCCATGATGAAATTCTCTGTTCTTGTTTTAGGGGGCGCTCAGGGATAGCTGACGTAGACGTCGGTCAGCAGGTCGGCAGCCGCGGGCTTGGGATCGGATTTGGCCTTGTACACGGCGTTTTCGATCAGCAGGTCCACTTCCTTATCGATTTGGTCCAACTGCTCGACGGTGAGCAAACCGGCCCGGGTCGTGCGCTCGCGGAACTGCATCAGGCAGTCCTGGTGCTCGCGAAAATGCTTGACCTCGTCCGGTGCGCGATAGGTCTGGGCATCGCCCTCGAAATGGCCGTAGTAGCGGGTCAGCTTGACCTCGATCAGCGACGGCCCCTCCCCGGCACGGGCGCGTTCGACGGCGGCTCCGGCGGCTTCATGCACGGCGAAGAAGTCGAAACCATCCACCGTCACCCCGGGCATCCCGAAGCCGGCCGCGCGGTCGGCGATGTGATCGCAGGCCACCGACCAGTTCGACGCCGTGGCTTCGGCGTAGCCATTGTTTTCCGCAATGAACAGGCACGGCAGGTTCCACACCGAGGCCATGTTCATGGCTTCGAACACCGCGCCCTCGTTGGAGCCGCCGTCGCCGAAAAACACCACGGCGACGCTGTCGCTGCCCTTGAGCCGCGCCGCCAAAGCCGCGCCGACCACCAGCGGCGCACCGGCGCCGACGATGCCGTTGGCGCCGAGCATGCCTTTCTCGAAATCGGCAATGTGCATCGAGCCGCCCTTACCTTGGCAGACGCCGGTTTTCTTACCGTAGATCTCCGCCATCATTCCGTAGACGTCCACGCCCTTGGCGATGCAATGGCCGTGGCCACGGTGGTTGGACGCGATGCAGTCGTCATCGCCGAGGTGGGCCATGACGCCGGCGGCCGAAGCTTCCTCACCGGCATACAAGTGGACGAAACCGGGGATCTCGCCGGTGGCGAACTCCACGTGCAGGCGCTCTTCAAAGGCGCGGATGGTGCGCATCACCTGGTAGGCGTGCAGCAACTGATCATGGGTGAGCGGTGTCGACATTTTTATTCTCCTGGAGTGTCTTCTTGAAGATTCAGAGGGTGTTGCGGGTGCTCGCGGCCAATGGCCAACAGGCGCTGTTGCGCGGCGTAGGTGAGCACCGCATTGACGTCGATGCTCAACGGACCGCCAGCATCGAGGGTGACCAAGGGCCGGTCATGGAGGTTGAATTCGATTTCCCGTTCGCCATCCAGGGCCAAGGTGCCGCTGGACAGTGACAAGCCATGGGCGACGCCGGGTTCCAAAGGGCCGGCGGCAAGCACCCCGCAGCCTTGCAGCAGGCCCGGGGCGAGCGGCACCAGCAGCGCCTCGGGGGATTGCGGGTCCAGGCGCATCCAGGCGCCGCCCGGGGCCTGGCGGGACACGGGGAACCACAGGCCGCACAGGGCCGACAGGCCAATGGATTGCGGCTCGGCAAAGGTCACGAAAACTTCGGCCAGGTCCTGTGCCCGGCTAATGGCCCGGGCGCCGACAAAGCGCAGCGGCGATACGGCGACGTCCACCAGGGCGACTTCGCGCATGCCGCGTCCGGCGTCGCAGACCAACAGGCGCTTGTTGCGGCGCAAACCGATCTCGTCCGGGATCCGGCCGCTGGCGTACAACCCACCGGCCAACCCGGCGCTGGTGGCCTCGCGCAGTTCGGGAAAGGCGTTGTTGGTGCCGGTGGACAGAGTCAGCAACGGGATGTCGCCGACTTCGGCGGCCACCGCCTTGTGGGTACCGTCACCGCCGAGTACGGCGATCAGCGCCACCTCGCGCTCGGCCATCAGGCGCGCGGCCCGGCGGGTGTCTTCGACGGTCTGGCGCAGGGTCAGGTCGAGGAATTCCAGGGCCGGCCAGTGGCTGCTGCGGGCCTGGCGGCTGTGGCTGTTCTTCAGCACGGCGGCGGCCATGCCGATCATGTCGGTGGGCATCAGCACTTGTTCGATGCCGGTGGCGCCGAACGCGGCCAGCAGCCGCTGGATCACCGAGACCTTGTCGGTGCTGGAAAACAGCCCGGCGTTGGCGGTCAGGCGCCGCACGTCACGGCCCGACGCGGGGTTGGCGATGATGCCGACAATCAGAGGATGGCGGTTCATCGCATCACCGCAAAATGGGCGGTCAGCGGGCTTGGCCTGCAAGTCATAGGCACCTCTTTTTTGTTGTTGGAGGCCCACCGATGTGGGTCCAAGGCCTAGAGCAAGGCCGGTGCCAGTTCCCCGCAAATCAATGGAGCGCCCCGAGACAGAGCGCTTGCGACGCTCCTTTGGGTGTTGCGCGGCGGCGCTGGGTGAGACGCCGCATGTCAGCCTGCACGGGTCGGCGGCGAGACGCTGAGACGTGGCGTCTCACCCGCCACCTGCGCGCCGTCGGGCTTGTCTGCATCCGGCGATCAGCGCTTAATGTGCCCACAACGACAAGAAGCTGAACCGGAGGCCCCTATGCTTTCCGCTCACTCCCGGGCGCATGTGGATTGCGTCAGCCGCGTGCTGAAGAACGCCGCTCAACTGCCGCAATTGCCCGTGCCGGACCTGACCCTCGATTCATGGCGCCGCTCCATGGAGCAGCATCACCTCGATCCTGGCTCGCTGCAGGGTCCGCGAATTCTTTCCAACGACGTGCTCAAGCAGTGTCGCGAACGCTCTGAACTGTTCCTCAACATCGCCAGCGATGAAGTGGCGCGCCTGCATGGCCGGGTACGCGATGCCGACTATTGCGTACTGCTGACCGATGCCCAGGGCCAGACCATCGATTACCGCGTCGAAACCACCCTTCGCAACGACTGCCGCAAGGCCGGGCTGTACCTAGGCACTTGTTGGTCGGAAGGGGAAGAAGGCACCTGCGGCGTGGCGGCGGTGCTCACCGCCAAGACGGCCGTGACCGTGCACAAGCGCGACCATTTCCGCGCGGCGTTCATTGGCCTGACCTGCTCCGCCGCGCCGGTCTTCGACCCGCAAGGAGCATTGCTCGGGGTGCTCGACGTTTCGGCGGTGCGTTCGCCGGATGACCGACGCTCCCAGCACCTGATCCGGCAGATGGTGGTGCAGAGCGCGCGGGAAATCGAACAGGCATTCTTCATGAGCAGTGCCCAGGGCTACTGGGTTTTACGCGCTCATGGCAACGCCGGGTACGTCGACAGCCAGCCGGATTTGCTGTTTGCCTGGGACGACGACGGCTGCCTGCAAGCGCTGAACCCGGCGGCCCGCCAGTATCTGCTACAACGCTACGGCCAGTTACCCCGACACATCAGCCAGGTCTTTGACCCACAACTGCTGCATCGCGCCCGCGACGAAAGCCTCTACCCCCTCGCGCCATCCTTGCACGGCCGCTTGAGCGCCCCACGCCGCCGGGCATCCTTGCGCCAGCGCGCCGCCATGACGCCGACCGAGCTCGATCCCCGCCTGGCGGACAGCCTGAACCTGGCGGTGCGGGTCAAGGACCGCAACCTGCCGGTGCTGATCCAGGGCGAAACCGGTTCCGGCAAGGAAGTCTTCGCCCGCCAACTGCACCAGGCCAGCCAGCGCCGGGATAGGCCCTTCGTCGCGTTGAACTGCGCGGCGATCCCAGAAAGCCTGATCGAGAGCGAGTTGTTCGGTTATGTAGCCGGAGCGTTTACCGGCGCCTCGACCAAGGGCATGCAGGGGCTCCTGCAACAGGCCGATGGCGGCACGTTGTTCCTCGACGAAATCGGTGACATGCCCCTGGCCTTGCAAACGCGGTTGTTGCGGGTGCTGGCCGAGGGCGAAGTGGCGCCGCTGGGCACATCGCGGCGCAAGGCCGTGGATATCCAGGTGATCTGCGCCACTCACCGCGACCTGGAAAGCCTCGTGGCGGCCGGCGAATTCCGCGAGGATTTGTATTTCCGTCTTGGCGGCGCCCGTTTCCAGTTGCCGCCATTGCGCGAGCGCACTGATCGACTGGCCTTGATCAACCGTATCCTGGACGAAGAGTCGGCGCTCTGCGGGGGCTCGGTGCAACTGAGCGGCGCGGCGTTGGAATGCCTGCTCGGCTACCACTGGCCAGGCAATGTGCGTCAGTTGCGGCACGTATTGCGTTATGCCTGCGCGGTCTGCGACACGAACGTCGTCCAGCTCAGCCATTTGCCTGAGTCACTGCACGGCACCCAAACCGCCGTTCGTAGCGAAGAACCCAGCGCCAGCCCGGAACGCCAGGCGCTGCTCGATGCCCTGGTGCGTCACCGCTGGAAACCTACCCCGACGGCCCGAGCCTTGGGCATTTCCCGGGCAACGCTGTATCGCCGGGTGCACCAGCACGGCATTGAAATGCCCGGCAGGAGCCCAGGCTGAAAACTTATCGCCGCGCCAGTTCGTGACGCACGCATTGTTCGTAATAGGTCTGCTTGACGGCAGCCGGCTTGAGCCGCGATGCGCTGTTGTAGGTTTGTTCGGTAATGCCCAGGGCAGTCATGCGCATCCAGGGCCGGGGGAACTTGCGCACTTGCAGCTTCTTGCGCGCGCCGTACAGGCTGACGCCAGACAGCTTCGACGCCTGCGCTCCCGCCGCAATGTCCGCTCCCCAGCGACACACCGACTGCTGGTTGGCGGTGAGGGCCTTGGCCTGGGCTTCGAGCGAGACAGCGGCCAAGACCATGGCCGCCGCGATCCAGATAGAAACACGCATAGGTTTGTCGTCCAACTTTCTGAAATAAAAGAAGTTTGACTTCACCTTGATGAGCAAGGGGCCAGCACTGTCGAAAAACTAGAAACGCTTGCAGATTAATCATTCAAATGATTGAAATATAAGTTATTTTTAACGACTCCTCGCGGTGGCGAGGGAGCTTGGGCCCTTTGGTCTGCCTGACACACCGAGGTGGTCAGTGCTTTCTTGGGGCTGCTGCGCAGCCCAGCGGGAGCAAGCTCCCTCGCCACGGTTACTGGGTTGCCTTGGCTTCTTGCAGCAGTTGCTGGATCACTTGTTCCTGCTCGCCGTACTGCCCTTCGCCAAAGTGGCTGTAGCGCACCTGTCCCTTGGCGTCGATGAAGTAATGAGCCGGCCAGTACTGGTTGTTGAAGGCGCGCCAGATTGCATATTGGTTGTCGATCGCGACCGGGTATTGGATGTCCAGCTTGCGGACTTGATCGCGCACGTTGGCGATGATCTTCTCGTAGCCGTACTCGGGGGTGTGCACACCGATCACCACCAGCCCGTCCTTCTCGTATTTCCTGGCCCAATCATTCACGTATGGCAGCGTGTGCTGGCAATTGATGCAGTCGTAGGTCCAGAAATCCACCAGCACCACCTTGCCCCGCAGCGCCTCGCGATCCAGCGGCGGTGAGTTCAGCCATTGCACTGCGCCGTCCAGTGAAGGCATGGCGCCCTGGGATTGGAGGTCCGGCATCGAGCTCGCACCGGCCTTGCTGACCACGTAGTCGATGGCCTTGGGCACGTTTTCCAACAGGCTTTTTTCCAGACTGGTCGATTGCTGGGACGAGGTGTTGGCGAGCAAGCGATCATCCACCCCGGTGCCAATCGCCACGGCCGCCAACAATACCAACGCCCCGGTGGCGCGGCGCAGCCAGGCCGTGATCGGCAGCGAGGGTTTCAGTCGACCGATCAAGCCGCGGCCAGCCAGGATCAGCGTGCCCAGCGACAAGGCACTGCCCAGGCCGTAGGCGAGCAGAAGCAGGCTGGTCTCGGCGCTGGCGCCTTGCAACATGGCCCCGGTCAGGATCACCCCAAGGATCGGCCCGGCGCAGGGAGCCCAGAGCAGCCCAGTGGCAATCCCGATCAACACTGACCCCGCAGGGCCGGCCATCCGTCCGGCACCGGCGTCAAGTCGATTGCCCAGGCTGACCAGCGGACGCGAGAGCCAGGTACCGACCCGGCTGAACATCAACGACAGGGCGAACAGCACCATCACCACCAGGGCGACTTGCCGACCGATGCTGCTGGCGTGGATCACCCATTCGCTGCTGACCACCGCCAGGCTGGAGACCAAGGCGAACGTCAGCATCATGCCGGCCAGCGTCAACAGCACCGAGCTGCGCGATTGATTGGCCCGAGCGAACAGGAATGGCACCACGGGCAGGATGCAGGGGCTGAGGATCGTCAGGATCCCGCCGAGAAAAGCGATCAGAAGCATGGGAACACCTATAAAGGCTGACGTAGAACCTGTGGCGAGGGAGCAAGCGCCCCGCCACAGGTAGAGAAGATCAGTTTTCGTTGCTGCAGTTATCGGAGAACTTGCGATAGTCCAGCGCCTGCTTATGGCCCATCGAGTCGAGGTAGGTCATGTGGGCGTTCACCACGCCACACGCCGGCTGCGGATCTTCGGTCAGGGACAACACTTTCTGAATGTCCAGATGGCTGCCGTAGGTGTAGGTTTGCGCCTGGACATTGCTTTCGGCCCGGGCCGACAAGGTGCAGATGTTCAGCGCGGCGAACAGGCAGGTGGCGTAGATGGCTTTGGTGTTCATGGCGGTTTCCTCGATTCAATGGATGTTTATCGCAGAGGCCGTGGTGTGCCTCGATGGATGCCATTGAACGCCGCCCAGGTATCACGCCTGTATCGAGCCAAGGGGCTTTTTGCAACGCTGTGTATCCGTCGCGCTCCAGATACACTGCAATACAAACCGGCGCGGGCCATGCCGGCCGGCGGCTGTAGACTGGCCAGCAACAACAGGCAAAGGGGCAGAACACCATGGATCATGTCGATCATGTGTTGATCGTGGATGACGATCGCGAGATCAGGGAACTGGTAGGCAACTACCTGAAAAAGAACGGCCTGCGCACCACCGTGGTCGCAGACGGCCGGCAAATGCGCACGTTCCTGGAAACCACCCCGGTGGACCTGATCGTGCTGGACCTCATGATGCCCGGCGACGACGGCCTGGTGCTGTGCCGGGAACTGCGGGCCGGCAAGCACAAGGCCACGCCGGTTTTGATGCTCACCGCCCGCAACGACGAAACCGACCGCATCATCGGCCTGGAAATGGGTGCCGACGACTACCTTGTCAAGCCCTTCGCCGCCCGCGAACTGCTCGCCCGGATCAACGCCGTGCTGCGCCGCACCCGCATGCTGCCGCCAAACCTGGTGGTCACCGAGAGCGGGCGTCTGTTGGCGTTCGGTCGCTGGCGCCTGGACACCACTGCCCGCCACCTGCTCGACGGCGACGGCACCATGGTCGCCCTGAGCGGTGCGGAATATCGCCTGCTGCGAGTGTTCCTCGACCATCCGCAACGGGTGCTCAATCGCGACCAGTTGCTGAACCTGACCCAGGGCCGCGATGCCGACCTGTTCGACCGCTCCATCGATTTGCTGGTCAGCCGGCTGCGCCAACGCCTGTTGGACGACGCCCGTGAGCCGGCCTACATCAAGACCGTGCGCAGCGAAGGCTATGTGTTCTCGCTGCCGGTGGAGATCCTCGAGGCCTCGGCATGAGTCTGCCGCTACGCTGGCCGCGTACCCTCGCCTCGCGCCTGTCGCTGATCTTCCTGATCGGTTTGGTCCTGGCCCAGGGCCTGTCGTTCGGCGTGCAGTACTACGAACGCTACGAGAGCGCCAAGAACACCATGCTCGGCAACCTGGAAACTGACGTTTCGACGTCAGTCGCCATTCTCGACCGCCTGCCGGCCGCCGAACGGCAGTCCTGGCTGCCGAAACTCGCCCGGCGCAACTATGACTACGTGCTCGACGAAGGCGAGCCAGGCATGCCGATGCTCCCCGACAATGCACCGGTATCGGTCAGCTCGATCCAGGAAGCCCTGGGTGAATCCTATGCGCTGACCTACAACCAAATCCCAGGGCCAACGATGCATTACCAGGCGCACTTGCGCCTGAAGGACGGCGAACCTTTGACGATCGACGTACGCCCGGCCATGGCGCCCCTTTCGCCCTGGCTCCCGGCGGTGTTGCTCGGTCAACTGGCGCTGCTGATCGGCTGCACCTGGCTGGCCGTGCGCATCGCCGTCAGCCCCCTCACCCGGTTGGCCCGGGCGGTGGAGACCCTCGACCCGAATGCCCACGGCGTGCGCCTGGACGAAAAAGGCCCAACCGAGGTGGTGCATGCGGCCAAGGCGTTCAATGCCATGCAAGACCGCATCGCCGCTTACCTCAAGGAGCGCATGCACCTGCTGGCAGCCATTTCCCATGATTTGCAGACGCCCATTACCCGCATGAAGCTGCGCGCCGAATTCATGGACGACGGCATTGAAAAGGACAAGTTGTCCAGCGACCTGAGCGAAATGGAGCATCTGGTGCGCGAAGGCGTGGCCTACGCCCGCAGCATCCACGGCGCCACCGAGGCCAGTTGCCGGATCAGCCTGGATGCGTTTCTCGACAGCCTGGTATTCGACTATCAGGACACCGGACAGGACGTGCAGTTGTCCGGCAAGAACGCCGCCGTCATCGATACCCGCCCTCATGCGCTGCGCCGGGTGCTGGTCAACCTGGTGGACAACGCCCTGAAATTTGGCGGCGCGGCACAAATCCAGGTCAAGCCTGCCGACGACGGCCAACTGGCGATCCAGGTACTGGACCGTGGCCCCGGAATCAGCGAGGAAGAACTGGCAGAAGTGCTCAAGCCGTTCTATCGGGTGGAAAGCTCGCGCAACCGGGAAACCGGCGGTACGGGCCTGGGTTTGGCCATCGCCCTACAACTGGCGAACGCCATGGGCGGGTCGCTGAGTTTGAGCAATCGCGACGGCGGCGGCTTGTGTGCTGAATTGCGCCTGGGCCGCAATACCACCGGCGAAGGTTAGCCAGATTCATCAGCGGGTTTGTATGCCAGTGTGTCAATGGGCACACGGCATACACAAACTTGCACAGGGCGCCTTTTCCAGACACACCCCGCATACAGCCACTTGAAAGACTCCTTGTGTCCCCGGCCAACGTGATGGCCGGGCCCCGACTTCCAAGGAGCTTCCCATGCCTACCACCACCGCAACGCCGCCTGCTTTCCGTTTCCAGGGTTGGTCGCTGTTCAGCCTGATTGCCGTCCTGGTGCTGCTGATGACCGCACTGACCGTGATGCTCAACCCAGACCTTACCGAAGGCGTGCGCAGTGCGATTCGCGCCACCGCCCGCTCCTCCTTCGTCCTGTTCCTGCTGGCCTTCACGGCCTCGGCGTTTGCCGTGTTGGTGCCCTCGCCCCTGAGCAAGTCCCTGGTGCGTGAGCGGCGCTTCATCGGGTTGGCCTTTGCCTTCTCCCATCTGGTCCACGCGGTCTTGATCTACACCTATGGCCAGCTCAACACCGAGTTCTGGCCCGGCCGGACCACCCTCGGCAACGTGCCTGGCAGCGTCGGTTATGTGTTCGTCCTCCTGCTGGCCCTGACCTCGTTCAAAAGCACCACGCGGCTGCTCGGCGCCAAAGCCTGGAAGCGCCTGCACACCACCGGCATGTGGGTACTGGCGGCGATTTTTGCCTACTCCAACTTCAAGCGCATTCCGATGAGCGACTGGTACGTGCTGCCCTTCGGCCTGATCTGCGCCGCCACCGCCATCCGCCTGGTGGGCAAACTGGCCCAGGCCAACAAGCGCCAACCCCTGCCACGCACGGCTTGAGCAAAGGAGATCGACCATGTATTGCATCGTATCGAAAGCCTTGAACGGCCTGCATCCGAGTCTCGATCAAGCCGGCTCATGGCTCGCACCGCTGGGGCTGCGCCTATTCCTGGCCTGGGAGTTTTTCGAATCCGGCCTGGAGAAATGGAACGGCCAGAACTGGTTCGCCGAGATCCAATCGGCCTTCCCCTTCCCTTTCAACCATGTGCCGGCCAGTTGGAATTGGGAGTTGTCGATGTGGGCGGAACTGGTCTGCGCCATCGCCTTGCTGGTTGGCCTGGGCACGCGTTTCTCGGCGCTGGTCCTGATGATCGTCACCGTGGTCGCCACCGCCGCCGTGCACTGGCCAGCGGATTGGTCGAGCCTGAGTGAACTGGCACAAGGGTATGCCATTACCAACAAGGGTCATGGCAACTTCAAACTGCCGTTGATTTACCTGGTAGCGCTGCTGCCGCTGCTCCTGCAAGGCGCCGGGAATCTGAGTACAGATGCGTTGCTCAAGACGTTGCGCCGTCGGTAGCGGCAACAAAAAAAATCGAAACCTTGGGCGGCTTGCGTCGGTCCAGTCCTGTATGAGCCAAAGCGCTGCGTACCGCTGCCACAGTGGTCGCAGCCGATCGAGACAGCCCATCGAGACGAGGAACAGACATGAGCATGACCGTCGGCGATTTTCTGGTTGAACGCCTTTATGAATGGGGGGTGCGTCGCATCTACGGCTACCCCGGCGATGGCATCAACGGCGTGTTTGGCGCCTTGAACCGAGCCAAGGGCAAGATCCAGTTCATCCAGGCACGCCATGAGGAAATGGCCGCGTTCATGGCCTGCGCCCACGCCAAGTTCACTGGCGAGTTGGGGGTGTGTATCGCCACGTCGGGGCCGGGGGCTTCGCATCTGGTCACCGGCCTGTATGACGCACGCATGGACCACATGCCGGTCCTGGCTATCTGCGGCCAACAAGCGCGCAACGCCCTCGGCGGGCATTATCAGCAGGAGTTGGACCTGGTCAGTCTGTTCAAGGACGTGGCCGGCGCGTTCGTCCAGCAAGCCAGCGCACCGGCCCAGGTGCGCCATCTGCTCGACCGCGCCGTGCGCACGGCGGTGGGCGAGCGCCGGGTTACGGCGTTGATCCTGCCTAACGACCTGCAAGAGCTGGAATACACCGCACCGCCGCACAAGCACGGCACGCTCCATTCCGGGGTCGGCTATCGCAAACCCAAGGTGGTGCCCTACGAGGAAGACCTGCGCCGGGCCGCCGATGTCCTCAACGCTGGCAAGAAAGTCGCCATCCTGGTGGGTGCCGGCGCGTTGCACGCCACTGATGAAGTGATCGCCATTGCCGATAAACTCGGCGCTGGCGTCGCCAAGGCCCTGCTCGGCAAAGCGGCGGTGCCCGACGACTTGCCGTGGGTCACAGGGTCCATCGGCCTGCTGGGCACCGAGCCCAGCGACAACCTTATGGCCAGCTGTGACACGCTGCTGATGATCGGTTCCGGCTTCCCCTACGCCGAGTTCCTGCCCGCCGAAGGCCAGGCACGCGGCGTGCAGATCGATCTCAAGCCGGACATGTTGAGCCTGCGCTACCCGATGGAAGTCAACCTGCAAGGCGATAGCACCGATACCCTGCGGGCCTTGCTGCCCCTGATCGACGAAAAGCCCGACCGCGCCTGGCGCAAGAAAATCGAACAGTGGCGAGCGGACTGGGACAAGACCCTGGAAAACCGAGCCCTGGTCACGGCCAAGCCGATCAATCCGCAACGGGTCACGTTCGAGCTGTCGCCGCGACTGCCGGACCGCGCCATCATCACTTGCGATTCGGGCTCCTGCGCCAACTGGTTTGCCCGGGACATCCAGATCCGTCGCGGCATGATGTGCTCGCTCTCCGGTGGCCTGGCCTCCATGGGCGCCGCGGTGCCTTACGCCATTGCCGCCAAGTTCAGCCATCCGGATCGGCCGGTCATCGCGCTGGTGGGCGATGGCGCGATGCAAATGAACAACATGGCCGAGCTGATCACCGTCGCCAAATACTGGCGCACCTGGACGAACAACGCCTGGATCTGCGCGGTGTTCAACAACCAGGACTTGAATCAAGTGACCTGGGAGCAGCGCGTCATGGAAGGCGACCCGAAATTCGAAGCGTCCCAGGACATTCCCGACGTGCCTTATCACTTGTTCGCCGAGTCCATCGGCCTCAAAGGCATCCTCGTCGATCAGGAAAAGGACGTCGCCACCGCGTGGGAACAAGCGCTCGCCGCCGAACGGCCGGTGCT
Organism: Pseudomonas sp. SWRI154; assembly: GCF_014268645.1. Taxonomy (NCBI): domain Bacteria; kingdom Pseudomonadati; phylum Pseudomonadota; class Gammaproteobacteria; order Pseudomonadales; family Pseudomonadaceae; genus Pseudomonas; species Pseudomonas sp. SWRI154. The sequence goes on along the minus strand of NZ_JABWQW010000005.1, from coordinate 212,730 downwards.
CATCGAGTTTCGGACCGACCCCGACGTGCCGCCATTGCCGCCGCATATCAAGCTGGAACAGGCGAAGAAATTCGCTTCCACTCTGCTTCAGGGCGACCCGAACGAGCGCGGCATCGTCGTGGCGACCGCCAAACAGGTGTTGGGCGCGCTGCTGCCGGGCCACCGCAAGGACAAAGAGTGAACATGCGGACGAAAGCAAGCCGATATGAGCTGATCCTGTTGGGAAGCTTTGTCGCCCTATGGACATGGCTGGCCATTGCGCCGATGAAACGCAGCGACTGGCTCGCGGAGAACCTGCTGGTGTTTGCGCTGCTGATGGTCCTGGTGGCCGTCCACCGCAGGTTCAGCTTCTCCCGTTTGTCCGCCACCCTGGTGTTCGTGTTTCTCTGCATCCATGAGGTCGGCGCCCATTACACCTACGCGAAAGTCCCGTACAACCAGTGGTGGCAGGCCCTGTCGGGGGGGCTGCCGCTGGATCAACTGCTGGGTTTTGAGCGCAACCAATTCGATCGCCTGGTGCACTTCTGCTACGGCCTGCTGCTCGCTTACCCGGTACGCGAGGCGCTGCTGCGGGTCATTCCAGCCCGGGGGTTCAGCGGGTATTTCCTGGCCTGGAACCTGATCCTGTCGTCCTCGGCTATTTATGAGCTGATCGAATGGGTGGGTGGTGCCTACATGGGCGGTGATACCGCGAAGGCGTTTGTGGGTGCGCAACAGGATCCTTGGGACGCGCAAAAGGACATGGCGCTGGCGGCGCTGGCCGCGTGCATGACGCTGGTGGCCGCTGCCGCGGTCAATTATTTCCAGCAGCGCGATTTTGCCCTGGAATGGGCAATGCGCAACAAAGCCAGTACCTGATAGCCGGCGCCGGGAGAAAAAGTTGCTGCAGTTGGTCAGCATTTCCGGACTTTTATTAAGTTAATCAGTCAGTCAGCCGATACAAAGCTAGTGCGAGGTATCTCGCGTTTCGCTGATGGCTTGTTCTTATGATCGAAGATGCTGGCAATGGCTCCCCCGCGATAACCGGCGAGCGGCCGACCCGAAGTTTCACCCGCCGCACCTTCCCGGCCATCATGCTGTTGCTGTTCATCATGTCCGCACTGGCCATCGCGGTGCTGCTCAATATCACCCAGACCCAGGACCAACAGGCCCGAGAGCAAAGCCTGTTCTTCGCCCAACGGGCCATCGACGGTATCCGCACCGGTATCGGACGCGACCTGAGCGACTACTCCAAATGGAGCGACGCCTACCGGCACCTCCACGTGGAAGTCGACAAGGACTGGGCCTATGACCAGGAAAATGTCGGCAGCAGTGTGTTTTCGCTCTACGGCTATCAAGCCGTGTTTGTCATTTCCCCCACCGGCAAGACGGTCTATTCGGTCATCGATGGCGAGATGAGCGAGGTGGCGGCTGACACTTGGCTGAGCGGCGACCTGCGCGCCCTCGCCAGCAAAGCCAGCACCGAAGAGAACCGCGATGAGGTGATCGTCGAGTTGCTGCACCACGAAGACGCGCCGGCCTTCGTCGCCGTCTCGGCGATTACCATCGGCACGGACAACAGCGTCCCCGAAATTTCAGGCCCGCCCAGCCTGCTGTTATTCGTGAAAGTCCTGGACAGCGCGGCGTTGCAAGGCCTGTCGCGGGATTTTGCGCTGCCCGATGCGCATATCGCCTATACGCCGGGCCCCGAAGAGACTGCCCAGGTCTTGCTCAACGACCTGACCCGCGAAGCGCTCGCATGGCGCCCGGCGACGCCCGGCAAGGACCTGCGCAAAGTGCTGCTGCCGTTGCTGGCCTTGGCCTTGCTGTTTCTCGGGATCATGGCCTTGGCGGTATTGCGCCATGCGCTGCTGATGCTCCGCGCCCAGGAACGCCAGTACACCAGCCTCCTCGCGCACCGCAAAGCATTGGAGCGCAGCGAAGAGCGTTTCCGGGACATTGCCGAGGTATCGTCGGACTGGTTGTGGGAAGTCGATTCGGCCGGGACATTAACCTATCTGTCCGAACGCTTCGAACAAGTGACGGGGTTCAGTCCCGTCGAGTGGCTGGGCAAGCCGCTGCACCGGTTGCTTCATCCGCACAGCGGGTCGATCTCGATCGCGCATTGGCTGCTCGGTGGTGCCAACAGTGCCTCATCCGCCCCGCTGCTGTGCGAATACACTGCGCATAATCAACGTATTCGCACCTGCAAACTCTCGGTCCGGGCCATTGATGCCGGCAGCTTGGGCTTTCGCGGCACAGCCACTGACATCACCGATGAATTGCGCGCGCTGGCGCAGATCAAACACCTCTCGCTGCACGACCCGCTGACCGGGCTGGCCAACCGCAACCGCTTGTTCGATTGCCTCAGCGAACACCTGGACCGGGCGCAAGGGACGCCACTGGCGATACTGAACCTGGACATGGATCGATTCAAACCGGTCAATGACTCCCTGGGTCATGCAGTGGGCGACAAAGTGCTCAAGGAAGTGGCCCATATCCTTCAGCAAAACGTCCGCGGCACCGACCTGGTGGCCCGTCTCGGGGGCGATGAGTTTGTCATCGTCATGCCCAACCCCGGCGATGCGAACGATCTCGATCAACTGTGCGAGCGCCTGATCGATTGCATGCAACGGCCCATGCACCTGGACGGCAACACCTTGTACCTGGGGGTGAGTATCGGGGTTGCCTGGTCGCAGCCTCGCGATCAGCGCGCCGAAGAGTTGTTGCGCCAGGCCGACATCGCCCTGTATGCGGCCAAGGGCGCCGGCCGCAATACCTGGCGTGTCTATGAAGAGGCCATGGGCAATGTCGCCCGCGACCGCCGCCGCTACGAGCAGCAATTGCGCGATGCGATGCACCAGGACCAGCTTGAATTGCGTTACCTGCCGCGTTTCGACGTGAATGCCGAACAGCTGCATGGTTTTGAAGCCCAGGTCTTCTGGCACCATCCCGAGCGAGGCGAACTGGGTGGAGCCGATTTCATCCCCGTGGCCGAGGCGTCTGGCCAACTGGAGGAGCTGGGCACCTGGATGTTGATCAATGCCTGCGAGGAGGCGATGACCTGGCCCAACGCGCTCGCCCTGTCCGTCGCCGTTTCGCCGAGGTGGTTCAGCAGCAGTTTTCTCTTCAATCAAGTGCACAAGGCCTTGGAAACCAGCGGTTTGCCGGCGCAGCGCCTGACCCTTGAGGTGGCGGAAGGGGTGTTGCTGACCGATCACAAGACGCTCGCCAATACTTTGCACGCCCTCAAGGCGTTGGGCGTGCGGATCAATATCGATAAGTTCGGCACCAATATCGCTTCCCTGCGCGAGGTGCTTGACCAGCCGTTCGACGGTATCCGTTTCGATCGCAATATTTTGGCGCAGTTGGGGCTGGAGCACGATCAGGAAGGGGTGTTGGCGATGATTCGATTGAGTCGCAGTGTCGGGCTGATGGTGACGGCCGAGGGTATTGAGAATGCGCGGCAGTATGATCAGTTGCGCAGTGTGGCTTGCGATCATGTGCAGGGGCCGTACTTTGGCGCGGCGCTGGCTCGTTCGCAGATGGCTTCGTTTTTTACTACGCCTCGGTGGTTATAGCGGGTTGTTGACCGGGTACATATCCATTGCTGCGGTAACGGCTGCCAATGGTTTCGCTTTTACAGCGAGTCACTTTCGAAGGGCACGAAAGTAACCAAAGTGCCTTTGCCCCACCACTCGGCACCTCGCCTAGGCTCGGTGTGCCCGAACGCAGGCATTGCTCCGGGGGCCCGCCGCGAAGGCCCATCCATGGGCCAGCGCGGCTATCCCGGCATCCATGCCGGGATGCCCACTGCGCAATACCTGCGTTCGGCCAGCGTGGTTAACGGGGCGCCGAGATCAACGTCCGCCGCGAGGCGGCCTTATAGCCGACCTTGTTTTGGTTGGGACCGCGTTTCCTGTGCCAGCGAGCTTGCGATGGCGGCCTGACGGCCGCCGTGTATATGCCCACCCCACCTAGCCTCCCGGGCTCTGGCGAAAACTCACGGCCAGCCGGTTCCAGCTGTTGATGGTGCTGATCGCCAGGGTCAGGTCGACCAGTTCTTCTTCGCTGAAATTGGCGCGCGCCAGGTTGTAGACGTCTTCGGGCACTTGGCTTTCGGCCAATAGCGTGACGGCTTCGGTCCAGGCCAGTGCTGCCTGTTCGCGCGGGTTGAAGAATCCGCTGTCGCGCCACACCGTCACCGCGTAGAGGCGCCGCTCGGTCTCGCCCTGGCGGCGCGCGTCCATCGAGTGCATGTCGGTGCAGAAGGCGCAGCCGTTGAGCTGCGAGGCGCGGATTTTGATCAGATGAAGCAACGCCGGCTCGATGCTCAGGCGGCTGGTCAGCGCTTCAAGGCTGATCATTGCCCTCATCGCGCTAGGGGACGCACTGTAGTAATCCAGACGCGGGCTCATGGCGGTTTCCCTCTTGGTCGATGCGTCCACGGTAAAATCCCGTAGCCGCTCGCGACAGGTCCAATCCGCCGAAAAATGCCGGGACCAAGACGGTAGGCCAATGGCCGCAAGCGGTTCATCTAAGGAAAATGCCGACCCGTGGCGAGGGAGCTTGCTCCCGCTCGGCTGCGAAGCAGTCGTAAACCGACGGATGCGGTGTGTCTGATGTTCCGCATTTGGCAGGTTTTAGGGCCGCTTCGCGGCCCAGCGGGAGCAAGCTCCCTCGCCACGGGTTTGTCGATTGCCTTAAGTGAACAGCATTAGGCCAATGGCCGGGATTTTCGCCACGCAACTTCACTGCAATCGCTGGATGCGGGTAACCTTGGCTGCTTGACTCTTGCTGCAATCGATCATCCGGGAGCCCGCGGGTATGGAACTTCATGTTGTCATCAACGGCCGCAAGGACCTGCTGGGCCAGTTGTATCGACAATTGCGCAGCGCCATCGAGAGCGGTCGGCTGGCCGCTGGCACCCAACTGCCGCCCAGCCGCCTGTTGGCCGAGCAACTGGGTGTTTCGCGCAAGACCGTGTCCGATACCTATGCGCAACTGACCTACGAAAATTTTCTCACCGGCGTAATTGGCAAAGGCACCTATGTCAACGCCCGCCCGGCCATGATCGTGCGCAAGCAAAGCCACCGCGAGCTTGCCGGTGCTGATGTCGTCGAGGCTTGGCGCAACATGCCGGACTTGCTGCGACACCCTAACCCCGAGAGCGCGCTGCGTTATGACTTCATCGGCGGCGCCACCGGCAAGGGCCAGTTTCCGCTGGACGACTGGCGTCGCTGCACCGCCCACGCCTTGCGCCAGATTGCCAATGCCAAGGGTTTCTACAGCCAACCCGAAGGCCTGCCGGCGCTGCGTAACGCCATCGCCCAGCACATCGCGTTTTCCCGCGGGGTCAACTGCCAGGACGCTGACGTGGTGGTGTGCAACGGCGCGCAGCAGGCACTGGATCTGATTTCACGGGTGCTGACTCGCCCCGGCAGTCTGGTGGCGATGGAAGACCCTGGCTATCCACCGGCACGCCTTTTGTTTGGCTCACACGGCGCGACGGTGGCTGGGGTGCCGGTGGATGAGCAAGGCATGCGCGTGGATTTGATTCCCGACGGCACGCGGCTGATCTATGTGACGCCGTCCCACCAGTTTCCCCTGGGCATGCCCATGAGCCAGCCCCGGCGCGAGGCTCTGCTGGCGCGGGCCTATGAGCTGGGGGCGATTATCATCGAGGACGATTACGACAGCGAGTTTCGCTATGAAGGCCGACCCACCGACTCGCTGCAGAGCATGGACGAGCGCGGGATCGTGGCCTACGTCGGGACATTCTCCAAGACCCTGCTGCCGGAGCTGCGGCTTGGCTATGCGATCCTGCCGCCAGCGATTCTCGAAGCGGTGATCCTGGCCAAGCGCCTCACCGACCAGCACACCTCCACCCTGCCCCAATGGGCATTGGCGAAATTCATCGCCGAGGGCTGCCTGCTCAAGCACATCCGGCGCTGCCACGCGCTGTATGCCGCTCGGCGCGAGCGAATCCTGGCGCGGATGGGCGACGACCTGTCGCCCTGGTTCGAAGCGGTGCCCACCACGGCGGGCTTTCATATGGCGGTGCTGTGCAAGGTGCCGATGGACCTGGCCCTGATCATCGAACTGGCAAAAAAAGCCGAAGTCGGGATCTACAGCCTCGACGGCTTTTTCCATGTGGCAGCTGTGCGACCCGGCTTGATACTGGGCTTTGGCGGCATCGAACTCCTCGACATCGATATTGCCCTCGACCGCTTGCGCGATATTTTGCGGCAGGTCGCCTGACGATTGGACTGGACGTTTATCCGCCCATTGGCTGTTTCAGCCTCGCCTCGGCGGGCCTATTCTGCCCAGGTGTCATTGAGTGTCTGGGTAGATCCCGTGCAAGTTGATTCAGGAGCCAGGACAATGTCTCGCCAAGTGATCAATACCGTTCAGGTGCAGGCCGCCGCAGGGCGTTCGGAAGAACTGGGCCGGCAGTTGCAGCAAATCGTCGAAACCCTGCGCGCCTTGCCAGGCTGCGATGCCTACATGGTCGATCGCTGCCCCGAGAACTCGGACCGCTGGAACGTCAGCGCCCGCTGGCAGTCGGAGGCGGCCATGCAGGCTCACTTCAATTGTCCCGAGGTCCAGGGCTTCATCAGCCTGATCGAAACCCGCCTGGCCCGCAGCGTGGACTTCAATAGTTTTCCGCTGGTGTGAAATGTCCGATCGTTGCCCCATTGGTCTACCGGTCTTTTGCCGAATTGGAGGTTTTTCCACGCTGTCCAGGGGCTTAGGGTGAAGCCTTCGCCACCGCGCGAATTCACTCACCACCAAGGTCCCGCCACGATGAAAACACTCTGCCTGATCGCCGCCCTGAGCCTGCTCCCCATTGCCCCGCTCTTCGCTCACGAAGCCGGCCCCTCCGAGAAAGTCCAAGTGCTGCAAGAAAAGCAATTGAAGAACCTGCCCGGCAAGAAAGCCATGATGCTCACTGTCGACTATGCACCCGGCCAGTCGTCAATCGCCCACAAACACCAAGGCACGGCCATGGCCTATGTCCTTGAAGGCGCGATTACCTCCCAGGTCAAGGGCGAACCGGCGACCACCTATAAGGCGGGCGAGTTCTGGTATGAACCCGCCGGCTCCGAGCACCTGGTGTCGAAGAATGCCAGCGCCACCCAACCAGCGAAGCTGCTGGTGTTCATGGTGATGGGCGATAACGAGGCCGTGCTGATCCCGTTGGAAAACTGACCCCTGGCGCGAAAACGGCCGGTCAACTGCCCGCGTCACCGTGGGCCTCTTCAAAGAAGTAATCCTTCCAACTGCCGGCCTTGTTTTTCAACACGCCCAATTCATGCAGCTTTTCGGCGTAGATATAGGTGCGCTGTGGCACGACTGTGAAGTCGATTTCCGGATCGGTGACGATTTTCTCGACCAGGGGCAGCGGCAGCTTGGATTGCTCTACGCGGATGTAGGTCTGGGCGGCGGCGGGTTTGTCGGCCTTGATAATCCCCTGCGCCTCGACGAGCGCATCGTAGAACGCCCGGTAAGTCTTCGGGTTTTCGTCGTGGAATTTTTCCGTTGTGTAGAGCACGTTGAACGTCGCCGGTCCGCCCAGCACGTCATAGGAGCTGAGGACTTTATGCACATTGGCGCTTTGCAGCGCCTGATATTGGAACGGCGGGCTGGAGAAGTGCGAGTTGATCTCCGACTTGCCGGCGATGAGCGCCGCCGTAGCATCCGGGTGTGGAAGGCTGACCGAGATGTCGTCGAACTTCTTGTATTGATCATCGCCGAATACTTTTGCCGTCTCGATCTGCAGCGTGCGCGACTGGAACCCGACGCCGGCCGCGGGCACGGCGATACGATCCTTGTCGGTAAAGTCCTTGAGCGTCTTGATGTCGGGGTTGTTGGTCAGCAGGTAATTAGGCATCGAACCCAGCGAGGCGATGGCCTTGACGTTCTGCTTGCCCCGGGTCCGGTCCCAGATCGTCAGCATCGGCGGCACCCCTGCCGATACCACGTCAAGGGCACCGGTCAACAAGGCTTCGTTCATGGCAGTCGCACCGGAGATGCTGTTCCAGTCGACCTTGATGTCCAGGCCTTGGGCCTTGCCGTGTTTTTCAATGAGCTGCTGGTCGCGCACCACATCCAGGATGAGATAGCCGATGCCAAATTGCTGGGCGATGCTGATCTTGCCTTCGGCGTGGGCCAACGGTGTTATCAGCAGGCTTGCCACCAGGGTGATGAAGAGAGCGGGACGCTTAGATGCCATGGCCGGGACCTTTTGGTTATAAATTCAGGCTCCGACTTTAAAGCTATAAAAAATAAAATTTAAATACCTGTATCGCATATACATAGCACCATAACGCCCTGCGCGGCAGGCTTGACAATATTCAAGGACAGGCTTAATCACCCCAAGAATATCGAAGCGATGCGGCAAGTCGTCATCCTGCGGACATGCCACTTTCCACTGAAACTGTACCGAGCTGAGCCGACGCGACCATGAACGAAATGAACACCCACATCGCCGCCGAGTCGATGTCCCAACCGCGCGCGTTGGTATTCCTCGCCTATCCGCAGATGGGCCTGCTTGACCTGACGGGCGCCCAGACGGTTTTCTGGGCGGCCACCAAAGCCATGGCCGAGCGCGGCATGCCCGGTTATCAAATGCACACCGCGAGCCTGGACGGCGGGCTGATGCAAACCGCCGAAGGGCTGGTGGTCGACACCTGTTCCCTGCGACCATTCGACAACGCCCTCATTGACACGCTGATCGTGCCGGGGGCCCCGGACATCCGCCAGGCGATGATTGACTGCGTCGAGCTGGTGGACTGGTTGCGCGCCGCCGCGCCCAAGGCCCGGCGCACGGCGTCGGTGTGCAGTGGGACCTTTCTCATGGCCCAGGCCGGCTTGCTGGATGGGCGCCGCGCGGCCACGCACTGGGCGATGTGCGAGATGCTCAAAAGTGGCTTTCCGCTGATCGAAGTGGACCTCGACGCGATTTTTATCCAACAGGACGCGGTATGGACCTCGGCGGGTGTCAGCGCCGGCATCGACATGGCCTTGGCGTTGGTCGAAGCCGATTGCGGTCGCGACGTCGCGCTGCAGGTGGCTCGCGAGCTGGTGGTGTTCCTCAAGCGGCCCGGTGGACAGGCGCAGTTCAGCCAACTGTTGCTGTCACAGACTCGCGATAGCGCCGGTTTCGACGAGCTGCACGCCTGGATCGCTCAGCACCTGGAGGATGCCAACCTGACCATCGAGCGACTGGCCCGACAGGCCCGCATGAGCCCACGCAACTTCGCGCGGGTCTACAAGCGCCAGACTGGACGAACCCCGGCCAAGGCGGTCGAGATGTTCCGTCTTGAGGCGGCGCGACGGCTGTTGGAGGACTCCGAGCGCAACATCGATCAGATCGCCCGCTCGTGCGGCTTCGGTGACGAAGAGCGGATGCGCCATACGTTCCAGCGCCATTTATCGATCTCGCCGCGCGAATACCGCAACCGGTTCTCGCGCTGACCGGGGCGACGGCGTTCGTTCAGGCCACACGCCTGGCTTGGGCCGGTGGTTCGGCCTGCTCGGCGATGCAGGCAGAGCACCGCGAACGCAACCAACGCTCTCCCGGATCATTATGGGAAGTCCCCCGCCAGACCATCGACAGCTCATGTTCAGGCAACTGGATCGGCGCCGGCTCCGCCCGCAAGCCTGTGGTCTGTGCCATCGCCCGCGCGACATAATCGGGCACGATCGCGATCAGGTCACTGCGCGCCAGGAGCACCGGCAAGGCGCTGAATTGCGGCACCGTCAGCACCACCCGCCGCTGTTGGCCCATCAGGCCCAAAGCACGGTCCGAATCATCGATGACGTGGCCCATGGACGAAACCACCGCATGGGGCCGGCGGCAGAATTCATCCAGCGTCAGTTCGCCAGGACGCGAATCGGCCCGCAACAGCATCGGCCGAATCGGGCGCAGCGCCTTGCGCCGGGCATTGGCCGGCAGCTCCAGGGTGTGGCTGATACCCAGGGTAATCTCTCCGCAGGCCAGCAACTGGCACATCTGCCACTGATCGGCCCGGCGTACCACCAGCGTCGTGCCGGGGGCCTCGATACGCAGGCGGTGCAGCAGGTTCGGTAGCAGCGCGTATTCGACGTCGTCGGACAGACCGATATGAAACGTTGTGTCACTCGTGCAGGGGTCGAATGCCTGGCAACAACTCAACGCGGCGGCGATACCGTCCAGTGCCGGCGACAGGTTGGAAAAGATTTCCTGCGCCCGGAATGTCGGCTCCATCGCCCGGCCAGCGCGTATGAACAAAGGGTCATCGAACATCAAGCGCAAACGTGCCAGGGCGGCACTGATGGTCGGCTGGCCGAGAAACAGCTTCTCGCTCACACGCGTGACATTTCGCTCATGCATCATCGTTTCGAAGACAACCAGCAGATTGATGTCAGCACGACGCAGGTCATTTCTGTTCATCATGGTAGCCATCCCAGGCACAGCGCCTATGAGTCAGGAAGGAACATCGCGCCGGGTCGTTCCACCCGGCTCGACGACGGTGTGTTTGCAAGGTTATGCCCCTCGCTCGCCCGGCGTCTGTCGTACGAGAGGACACCCGGTTCACGCTTAGGGCAGGCTCATCGATACCTGGGTATACACAGGGTTGGCAGGAATTCAGGGTTTTATGTCCTACCCGCTGCCAGGGGCAGCTTTTAAGATTCACGACCAACGCCCCGTCTTCCCAGCCATCCGGGGCTGGACCGTAAAAACAGAAGGTCTGCAGCGTGCCCATACCCGCCACGATGTTCAGAAACGTCTATGACAGCCTTCGGTACGTCTATGACAATCTTCGGCATAACCCCTGCCAAATGACCGCGCGGCCCTCGATGGGGATCAGCGCCCACCCGCTGGTCAATGCCCTGGGGTGGGCGGTAGGCCTGGTGGTGGCCTGCGGGATTGTCATCATCAACTCCGAAACCCATTCCGACCTGGCGCCGACGTTGCTTTACATCACGTTGCTGTTGATGGCGGCCAATCTGTTTTCAATCAACCTGGTGATCACTGTTGCGCTGCTGTGCATGCTCCTGCTGACAGCGATGTTCCTCTACAACGGCGGTTACCACCGCTGGGAATCGACCACGGGTTTCTTTCGCTGCCTCACCGCCCTGTCGGCCATCGCGTTCCTGGCTCTGCGCAGCAAACAGGCTTCGGACAGCTTGCGCCGCAACCAGGCCTACCTGATCGGCGCCCAAACCCAGTTGGCCCACGTCACTCGGCTGACTTCGTTGGGTGAAATGGCCGCGTCTATCGCCCATGAAGTGAATCAGCCGCTGACGGCCATCACCAGCAGCGGCGAGGCCTGTCGCCGCTGGCTCGAACGTCCGGTTCCCGATCTCAAGGAGGCTCTCGACTCGCTGGACCGGATCGTCGCCAATGCGTGCCGCGCCAGCGAAGTCATCGCTCGCACCCGAGCGATGGCGCGCAAATGCGACCCCCTGCGCGAGCCCGAGCGCCTGGACCAAATCGTCAGCGAATCGCTGGATTTGGTGCGCCAGCAAATAGTCGATCACAACGTCAGCGTGAAGGTGAACCTGGCGGCGACGGCCAGCCAAGTCAATGCTGATCGGGTGCAGCTGCAGCAAGTCATCATCAACCTGATCACCAATGCGTGCCACGCCATGGAAACCATCAGGGTGTCCGAGCGGATCCTGTATGTACGCACCTGGACGCAAGAACACGAGGTGCTGGTGGAGGTGGCGGATCAGGGAACAGGTATTGCCGCCCAGATCCTGCCTTCGCTGTTCGAGCCGTTTTTCACCACCAAGGAAAACGGCTTGGGCATAGGCCTTTCCATCTGCCGCTCGATCATCGAGTTCCATGACGGCAGGATCTGGGCCACCAGCGAGGTGGGCCAAGGCACCTCGTTCACGTTTTCGTTGCCGCTGTTTTCCGATGCCTGACCTGTCCCGGACGCCGCCATGACCTCAAGCCACGCCATACGCCAGCCACTCGCCAACGAGCCTATTGTCTACGTGGTGGACGATGACGCATCGCTGCGCGAATCCCTGCGCAGCCTGTTGCGCTCCATCGGTCTGCACGTAGAGTTGTTCGACTCGGTGACGCAGTTCATGCAGCACCCGCGCCCCGACACCGCCAGTTGCCTGTTGCTGGACGTGCGGCTTCGCGGCATCAGCGGACTGGATTTCCAACAGCAATTGGCGAGTGCCGAGATTCATCTTCCGATCGTGTTCATGACCGGTTATGGCGACATCGCCATGACGGTGCGGGCAATGAAGGCCGGCGCGGTGGATTTCCTCACCAAGCCGTTTCGCGAACAGGACTTGATCGATGCGGTGTCCGCCGCCCATCGACGCGACCGGCTGCGCCGCGACTCCGAGCGCGGCCTGCAGGCGCTCCACGAGCGCTTTGTCACCCTGACTACCCGGGAACGCCAGGTGATGGCGCTGGCCGCGTCGGGTCTGATGAATAAGCAGATTGCCGGGCAAATCGGCTTGAGCGAGATCACCGTCAAGATTCACCGAGGCCAGGCCATGCGCAAAATGGGCGCGCGTTCGTTTGCCGACCTGGTGCGCATGGCCCAGGCCCTGGAACCGGACCGCGACCGCTGAACGTTCATACCCACGTATACTTGGCGCGGCTTTTGGACAGCGTATCTTGCAGGGACAAGGGCGCTTTTATGGCGACCTGACATTACTGCCAGGTTTCGAAATGTCTGACACCGCAATTGTTTCAGTTATCGATGATGATGAATCGGTTCGAGTTGCGCTGGATGGTTTGCTGCGCTCTCACGGTTACAGCGTCAGGACTTATGCCAGCGCCATCGATTTCTTATCTTCAGCTGAACTTGAAAACACCGCGTGCCTGCTGTCGGACATTCAAATGCCGGGCATGACAGGTGTTCAATTGCTGGACGAACTGCGCGCCCGTGGCGTTGATATCCCGCTCATTTTCATCACCGGCCTTCCCGCCGTGCCGCCGCGAGCGAGGCCGGGTGCTGGCGGTTCGGTGGCGGTCTTTGCGAAGCCGTTCAGGTGTGCCGAGCTGGTCGCTTGTATCGAATCGATACTCGGTCGCCAAGCATGATCCGTTGCCACGGTTTCTCGTCCCTCATGGGTGAACAGCATTACGAAGCAACCGTTCATACCTTCGTATATTTCCCTGAGACGAACGCATGTCCCCACTGACCCTATGTAGAAGTGCCGCAGCCCCCACCGACGCATACCATCCCTAACCTCAACGTATGGATTTCTTCTTCGGGAGCACATCATGAAACAGCACATCTTGATAGTCGGCGCCGGTTTTGGTGGCGTATGGACCGCGCTCAGCGCAGCCCGCCTGCTGGACCAGCATGATCGCAACGACGTACAGATCAGCGTCCTGGCCCCCCAACCCGAACTGCGCATCCGGCCACGCTTCTACGAGCCGGACGTCCATACCATGATGGCGCCTTTGGACGGCCTGTTCGATGCGGTCGGTGTGAACTTCGTCCAGGGTTTTGCCGACAGCATCGACGTCACCCGCAAGCAGGTCGGCTACCGTGACGCATCCGGCGGCCAGGCCACGCTAGGCTATGACCGGCTGGTGCTGGCGGCAGGCAGCAAGCTGATGCGCCCTGACCTGGAAGGCATGCTGGAGCATGCGTTCGATGTCGATGAGATCGAACAGGCAGCGCGCCTCGAAGCCCATCTCAAGTCGCTCCGGCACCTGCCGGACAGTCCCACCCGCAATACCGTGTTGGTGGCGGGCGGCGGCTTCACCGGCATCGAGACCGCCACCGAAATGCCCGCCCGCCTGCGCGCCATATTAGGTGACGATGCCAATATCCGCGTCATCGTGGTCGACCGCGGGCCGCAAATCGGCGCAGCGCTGGGTGATGGAATCAGTCCGGCGATTATCGAAGCGTCCAGCCACCTGGGCGTCGAATGGATTCTCAACGCGTCGGTCGAATCGGTGGATGCCGGCGGCGCCACCCTGTCGAATGGGCAGCGTATCGCGTCCAATACCGTGATCTGGACTGTCGGTTTTCGCGCAAGCCCGCTTACCGAGCAGGTGCCCGGCACCCATGATCGCCAGGGCCGCCTGCATGTCGATGGGCATTTGAAAGTGTTGGGGCAGAATGACATTTTTGCCGCTGGCGATGTGGCCTATGCCGCCACCGACACCCTGGGCAATTACGCTGCGATGTCCTGCCAGCACGCCATCGCCCTGGGTCGCTATGCGGGCAACAACGTCGCCGCCGATCTGCTGGGCGTCGCGCCGATGACCTACAGCCAGCCCAAGTACGTGACGTGCCTGGACCTGGGCGCCTGGGGCGCGGTGTACACCGAAGGTTGGGACCGCCAGCTCAAGTTGGTCGGCCAGGAAGCCAAGGACCTCAAGACCCAGATCAACTCGGTGTGGATCTACCCACCCGCCGCCGACCGCGCGAGCGCCCTGGCAGCCGCCGACCCTTTGATTCCGGTGGCCTGACCCGCGCTTGCTACCCGGCCAGCTCCTCCTTCTGCGCCGGTCTTTCCCAGACGCCCGCGATGTTTTCTGAGCGGGCGTTTTTTTGTTTCCGCCCAGGCAAGCCAGCCTGGATATCGCCACTGCCCAGCAAAATCCGTTGCAACGTCCGCCCCTCTCACAAGCGGCACGCGGTAAGGTAGCCAAAACCATCCGGATCGAGGTGTGTCTTGGCGTCCTATTCCTTGCGGCAGTTGAAGTACTTTGTCACCACGGTCGAATGTGGCAGCGTCGCTGAAGCTTCGCGCAAGCTCTACATTGCACAGCCGTCGATTGCCACGGCAGTCAAGGGGCTCGAGGACAGTTTCGGCGTGCAGCTGCTGATCCGACACCATGCCCAAGGTGTGTCGCTGACCCCCGCCGGTGCGCGCTTCTATCGCAAGGCCCAGGAGCTGCTGCGCATGGCCCGGGAGTTCGAGCAAAACGCGCTGGCGGACAACGATGTGGTCAGCGGACAGATCGACATTGGCTGCTTCGAGACCGTCGCCCCGCTCTATCTGCCACGGCTGATCGCCGGTTTTCGCGAGCGCTTTCCCGGGGTGGAAATCCGCGTGCAGGACGGCGAGCAGCAGGAGCTGGTACAGGGCTTGACGGGCGGGCGTTTCGACCTGGCGATTTTTTATGAGCACGACCTCGACAGTACCATCGAGACCGAGGCATTGACGGCGCCGCAACGGCCCTACGCCTTGTTGCCAGCCGGGCATCGCTTCGCCAGCCAGGCCCAGGTGTCGCTGCGCGACCTGGCGCTTGAGCCGATGATCCTGTTGGACGTGCAGCCCAGCCGGACGTATTTCGTGAGCATCTTTGAAGAGCTTGGCCTGACGCCGAACATCGTCTTCAGCTCGCCCTCCATCGAGATGGTGCGCGGCATGGTCGGCCAGGGGTTCGGTTTTGCCGTGCTGGTGACTCGCCCGCAATCGACCTGTACCTATGACGGCCAGCAGGTGGTCTGCATCGACATCGGCGAAGACGTGACAGGCTCGGCGCTGGTAGCCGGCTGGCTCAAGCGTGCCCACCTCACCAAGCCGGCCCAGTTGTTCGTGAACTACTGCAAAGAGCAATTCGGGGAATGGCTGGCGTAGGCCAGCCACCTTTTACAATACAGCCCCCGTGGCGAGGTGATTTAGCGAAACGTCGCACCGCCCCGTTGGGTTGCGCAGCAGCCCCAAGAAGCCTGACGCGGTTTGCCAGATACCCCGCAGGCTCAGAACAACGGGGCCGCTTCACAGCCCAGCGGGAGCAAGCTCCCTCGCCACAAGAGCGGTTCTATGAGAAATCTCGGGATCAGCGCATCGGGCGGGTTGATAAGCCGCACCAAAACCACCCAGCCAAACACAGTCCTGTGGCGAGGGAGCTTGCTCCCGCTGGGTTGCGCAGCAGCCCCAAAAAGCCTGACGCGGTCCACCGGATACCCCGCAGGACCTGAACAACGGGGCCGCTGCGCAGCCCAGCGGGAGCAAGCTCCCTCGCCACAAGAGCGGTTCGTTACAGGGTGGCGGGCTAGCGAGCTGCCCAGGCGTTGAAGCGTTGCTCCAGCTCTTCACCATGGTCGACCCAGAACTCGGCATCCACCGCTTGCGCCTGCGCCAGGTTGGCCTCGGCGGTAGGCAGTTGCTCGCGCACCTCGGCGGGCAGCAAGGCCAGGGTCTGGCGATGCACCGGTCCGTAAGGGATGTTTTGGGAGAAGACTTTCTGGGTTTGCGGCTGGCTGGCAAAGGCGATGAATTTCTCGGCCAGGGCCTTGTTCGGCGTGCCTTTGACCACCGCCCAGTATTCCGGGTCATACAGGCTTTGCGGCCAGACAATGCTCAGCTTCATCCCCTCCTTCTGCGCCGAGGCGATGCGACCGTTGTAGGCAGCGCTCATCGCCACGTCTCCGGCCACCAGCCACTGCGCTGGTTGCGCGCCCGCCTCCCACCATTGAATGTTCGGCTTGATCTGGTCCAACTTGGCGAATGCCCGTGAAACGCCTTCCGGCGTGTTCAGCACCTTGTATACGTCCTCAGTCTTGACGCCGTCCGCCAGCAAGGCGATTTCCAAAGTGTACTTGGCGCCCTTGCGCAAGCCGCGCTTGCCCGGGTACTCGGTCACGTTCCAGAAGTCCGCCCAAGACTTGGGCGCCTTGGCGAGTTTGGTCTGGTCATAGGCCAGGACCATCGACCAGACGTACGTGGCCACACCGCACTCAGTGAGCGCGCCCGGGACGTAATTCGCCGGATCGCCGAGGGCCGCCTGGTCAAGTTTTTCGAACAGCCCCTCCTCACAACCGCGCAGCAACTCGGGACTTTCCACCTCGACTACATCCCAACTGGTGTGCCCAGCCGAGACCATGGCCTTGATCTTCGATAACTCGCCGTTGTATTCGCCGGCGACGATGCTCCCTGCACCGCTGGCGTTGAAGGGCTGGAAGTAGGCCTTGTCCTGGGCCAACTTGGTGGCGCCGCCGAATGAAATCACGGTCAGGCTTTGTGGCGCGGCCAGGACGCTGGTGCTCAGTAGCGCCAGGGCACACGCAATGTTGCATCGCAAGGATCTGGACATGAAGCGGTTCCTCGAAAATGCCGGCTCGCCCGCACGAGCCGGCGACGGGACTCAAAGGCGACCGTAAGCGCGGGCGGTGCGGTCTACAGCTTTACGGGTCTTATCGACCAGTTCGTTGATGTCGGCATGACTGGCCACCAACGCCGGGGCCATGATCATCCGGCCCAGCGTGGAGCGGATGATCAGGCCCTCCTCGAAACCAAAGGTTCGGCATTGCCAGGCCATTTCGTTTTCGTTGGCGAAGCGCTTGCGGCTGTCCTTGTCCTCGGCCAACTGCAGGGCCGCGACCAAGCCGGCTCCCTGGATCTCGCCAATCAGCGGATGCCCGTCGAACGTTTCGCGCAGGCAGCGTTGCAGGTACGGGCCGGTGTCTTCCTTGACCTGGCTGACGATGCCCTCGTCGCGCAGGGCCTTGAGATTGGCAATCGCCACCGCCGCCGCCACCGGGTGCCCGGAATAAGTCAGGCCATGGGCAAACACGCCGCCCTGCTCCACCAGCACCTCGGCCATGCGTTTGGACAGGATCAGCCCGCCCATGGGGATGTAGCCGCTGGTCAGGCCCTTGGCGATCGACAAGGTGTCGGGCTCGAAACCGAAATACTCATGGGCAAACCACTCACCCGTACGACCAAAGCCACCGATCACTTCATCGGCGCACAACAGCACGTCGTATTGTCGGCAGATGCGCTGGATTTGCGCCCAATAGCTCTCAGGCGGGAAGATCATGCCGCCGGCGCCCTGGAAGGGTTCGGCGACGAACGCGGCGACATTGTCGGCGCCCAGTTCGAGAATTTTCTCTTCCAGTTGCCGGGCGGCGCGCAGGCCGAATTCGGCGGGCGTCAGGTTGCCTTCGTGGGCGAACCAGTACGGCTCGTCGATGTGCGCCACGTCCGGAATCACCCCGCCCATTTCGTGCATGAACTTCATGCCGCCGAGGGCCGAAGCGCCAAGCGTTGAACCGTGGTAGCCGTTCCAGCGGCCGATCATGATTTTCTTCTGCGGCTTGCCGAGGATTTGCCAGTAGCGGCGCACGGTGCGAATCAGCACCTCGTTGGCCTCGGAGCCGGAGTTGGTGTAGATGGCGTGGCTGTAGTGATCCGGCAGCAGGCTGAACAGCAGCTCGGACAGTTCCACCACCGCCGGGTGGGTGGTGTGGAAGAACATGTTGTAGTACGGCAATTGCTCCAGCTGCCGGCTGGCCGCCGCCGCGAGGTCCTGGCGGCCGTAACCCAGGTTGGTGCACCACAGGCCGGACATGCCGTCCAGGTAACGCTTGCCATCGTTGTCCCAGAGCGCCAGGCCTTCGCCACGAACGATGACTCGCGGCCCCTCGGCGTTGAGGGCCTTCTGGTCGAGAAACGCATGAATATGGTGCGCGGCATCCAGCGCCTGGTATTCACGGGTGCTGCGTGTTGGCTTGGGTGATGCGCTCATTACAGGTCTCCTTGCTTATTGAAATTGTCGGAATCGGTAGGCGCCAGTGGCTCGGGCTTGAACAGCGGCTTGCCCATCACGCACTTGACCCACACCAGCGCGATCAGCGAAACGATGGCCAGCACCGCACCGGCGCTGGCGAAGATCGGCACCGTCATTTCCGGGCTGGGAGATACATGCCAGATGGCAAAGACCATGCCGGCGATGCCGAACAGCTGGGGCAGCGGGTAGAACGGCGTGCGGAAAGGCCGATGCGCATCGGGATAACGCCGACGCAGGGCAATCACGTTGATGTGGGTGATGATGTAGGCCAGCAACCAGGCCAGCGCAGCCGCCAGCAGCAAGAGGTTGATAGCGTCGGGGCTGTCGTGCATCAGCAACAACGGCAGACCGGTGACCAGCGCCACGAACAGCACCGCGACCCACGGCGCGCCGGTGCGCTTGCCCTGGCGCTTGAAGATGCCGAACGCCTGGCCGCTGCGGGCCATGCCCAGCAACATGCGCGGGATGGCCGCAAGCGAACTGTTGAGTGTGCTGCACGTCGCGGTGATGGCGGCGGTCACCAGGAACACCTGCCCGGCTTCACCGAACACCGTGGTCGCGAACAGATAATGCGGCAGGCCGTTGCTGGCCAGCTCTGCCTGGGGAATGGTCAACAACGCGCCCAGGCAGTACAGGCAGATGATGACGAAAATCACCGTCAGGCCAATCATCATCGAGGCCGGTATGTTGCGCTCCGGGCGCCGTGTCTCCTCCACCAGAGGGCAGACGAACTCGGCCCCGACGAAGCCCCACACCGCCATCGCGGTCAGGGCGATGACACCGAGCCCCATGGGATTCCAGCCGGAACTCGCCACCAGCGTCGAGACGCTGCTGGCCCCGTCGCTTGCCAAGGCACCGAGGCCCATGACCAACAGCATGACGGTCATGACCAAGGCCAGCACGGTTTGCAGGCGCGAGAAGATGTCGATGTTGAACAGGTTGAGCACGGTGAACAGGCACAGCACCCCCAGCGCCACGCTCAGCGGCGGCATCGAATGCGGGTAGACCTTGTCGATGATGAACTCCATCAGCAGCAGTTCTGCCGACAAGGCAAACATCGCCACCACGACATAGCCGGAAAAGGTCGCCAGGATCGCCGGGAACTGGCCGATCGCGACTTCGGTGTAGCTGCTCAGGCTGCCGGCGCGAGGAATCATCAGTGCCAGTTCGGAGAACGAACAGGCGTAACTCAGGGCCAGCAGCCAGGCCAGGACCAACGGGATTACAAAACCCATGCCGGCAATTCCGGCGCCTTGCAGCATCAGCACCATGACACCCTGGGAAACCACCAGGCCCACGGCGACCGCCAACAAGGCGCTCAGGCCCAGGCGTCGACGTGGGCCGGCCAGGGATGGGGTGACGGTTTGTAGCGGCACGCTTGAGGAACTGTCCATCGGTTGCTCCGTTTTCTTGTTTTAGGAAGAACAAAACGACTGCGAGTAAAACCTTGAGCCGCGGTCAGTTGCGCAGCTGGATCCAGGTGGTCTTGAGTTGCGTGTATTTGTCGAATGCGTGCAGCGACAGATCGCGACCGAAGCCCGATTGTTTGCCGCCGCCAAACGGCACGGTGACGTCCAGGGCGTCCACGGTGTTGACCGACACCGTGCCGGCGTTCAACCGCCGCGCCACTCGGTGGGCGCGGTTCAGGTCGTCGGTCCACAACGAGGCCGCCAGCCCATAGATGTGCTCGTTGGCCATGGCGATGGCCTGTTCTTCGTCGTCGAAGACGCTGACCGCCAACACCGGCCCGAACACCTCTTCTCGGGCCAACTGCATGGGCGCAAGCACCTCGGTAAAAATCGTCGGTTCAATGAAATTGTCCGATCCGTCGATGCTCAACTGGCGACCACCGCAGACCAGCCTTGCGCCTTCGGCCTGGGCCTGCTGGATGTACTGCATGATCCGTGCGGTCTGGCGCGCATCAACGATGGCCCCGGCCCGGCTCGACGGGGCCAGGGGATTGCCGGGTTGCCACAGCAGCGCTTGATCGATCAGGCGTTCGACGAACTCGTCGTGGATTGAACGCTGCACCAGCAGCCGGGAGTTGGCCGAGCAGACTTCGCCCTGGTTGAAGAAGATGCCGAACGCGGCCTTCTGCGCCGCCAGGTCCAGGTCCTGACAGTCGGCGAACACCAGGTTCGGGCTCTTGCCACCGCACTCCAGCCAGACCTGCTTGAGGTTCGATTGGGCCGAGTACTGCATGAAGTACTTGCCGACCTCGGTCGAGCCGGTGAACACCAGCGAATCGACGTCCGGGTGCAAGCCGAGCGCCTTTCCCGCCTGCTCGCCGAGGCCCGGCACGACGTTGAGCACGCCCGGCGGCATGCCCGCTTCCAGGGCGAGTTCGGCCAGGCGCAGTGCCGAGAACGGCGATTGCTCGGCAGGCTTGAGCACTACGCTGTTGCCCGCCGCCAAGGCCGGTGCGAGCTTCCAGGCCGCCATGTCCAGGGGGAAATTCCACGGCACCACCGCCGCGATCACCCCGAGCGGAACACGGGTAATGGTGGCAAGGACGTTGGCTGCCGATGGCGCGACCTGATCGTAGAGTTTGTCGAGGCTTTCGCCATACCAGGCAAACACATGGGCGGCGCCCGGCACGTCAATGTTCCAAGCGTCCATGACCGGCTTGCCCATGCTCAGGGAGTCAAGCAGCGCCAGTTCTTCGCGATGGACCAGCATCAATTGCGACAGGCGCAACAACACCGCCTTGCGTTCGGTCGGCGCCATCCGCGCCCACGGGCCCTGCTCAAACGCCTTGCGGGCGCTGAGTACGGCGAGGTCGACCTCCGGCCCAGCGCAGGCCACCACATTGGCCAGCAACTCGCCATTGGCCGGGTTGATCACTTGCACTCGAGCGCCGTCGAGAGCCTCGCACGGTTCGCCGTCAATCAGGGCGCTGTCGCGCAGGCGCAATTGAGCGGCCCGAGCCTTCCAATCATTCAATTCGTTCACAGGTAGTTCCTTGAATCAGACGTCGTTGGCTTCGCTGAGGTAAATCGCCAGGCGATCCATCAACCGGTCGCAAGCTGTCATTTGTTCAACGCTCACGTATTCGTCGGGTTTGTGCCCCTGGTCCATGCTGCCGGGGCCGCAGACCACCGAAGGGATGCCGGCCTGGTGAAACAGCCCGCCCTCGGTGCCGAACGCCACGGTGCCGAAGGCGTCGCTGCCACATAGCCGGGCGATCAGGCGCGCGGCTTCACTGTCCGGCGACGTAGCCAAACCGGGGTAGGCAGACACGTGTTCAAAACGGATCGCGGTATCGGCATTGACCGCACGCATCCTGGGCAGCAGCGCCTGCTCGGCGTAGTCCTGCAACTCATCCACGACTCGCTGCGGGACAAAATCCGGCAGAGCGCGCACTTCAAAGTCAAAACGACAATCGGCCGGGACGATGTTCAATGCCGTGCCGCCGTGGATCACCCCGACCTGCACCGTCGAATACGCCGGGTCGAAGCGCTCGTCGTGCAGTGACGGCTCGGCCAACGCCGCGCCGATCTCCCCTAACCGGCCGATCAGGCGCGCAGCCTGTTCGATGGCGTTCACTCCGTCAGGCGCGTAGGCGGAATGGCAAGCCGCGCCTTTGACATGGCAACGCATCGCCAACTTGCCTTTGTGACCCAGCACCGGCTGCAGCTCGGTGGGCTCGCCGATCAGGCACAAGGCCGGTCGGGGAATGCGTTGCGGCAGCACTTCCAGCAGGCTGCGCACGCCGAGGCAACCGACCTCTTCGTCATAGGAAAACGCCAAGTGCAACGGACGACGCAGCGGGCTGGACAGGAACATCGGCACCGCCGCCAGCACACAAGCGAGGTAGCCCTTCATGTCCGCCGTACCACGTCCGAACAGTTTGCCGTCCGCTTCGGTGAGTCGGAACGGATCGACCGTCCAGGCCTGGCCGTCCACCGGCACCACGTCGGTGTGCCCGGACAGCACGACGCCGCCGGGCACCGCCGGACCTATGCTTGCCAGCAGGTTGGCCTTGGTGCGCTCGGCGTTGTAGATCAGCTCACTAGCGACGCCCAGCCCATCGAGGTAGTCGCGCACGAACTCGATTAACGCCAGGTTCGAGTCGCGGCTGACCGTGGCAAAACCCACCAATTCGGCCAGCAGTGCGCGACCGCGCAGCTCACTCATCGCCCGGCACTCCGTAACTCGGCGCCTGGGTCGGTTCGAGGGCGCGGGTCAGGTAATCCTGGAGCTGCGGCTGATAAGCGACCCAGAGTTTTTCCAGCTCGCCAATAGGGTTTTCCTCGGCCCAGTCCACCCGCAGATCAACGATGGGCCACGTCAGGTCGTCCACCACCGACAGCGCCGCCGAGTGCACGGCCCCGGCTTCGCCGCCCGCCGTCTGCCCAGCCTGCAGGGCATTCAGCAGGCGGGACGCGAGGCTGCCTTCGCCCTGCTCGAAAGCCGTCACCATGGCTTCGATGACACCCTCACCCGCCAACAGATTGCCGGCCGCCACGCATTGCTCACCTACTTGAGCGCCGTGGATGCCCAAGGCATGGCGGCCGCTGAAAACTGCCGTGCGTCCTTGGGCGTCGATCACCGCCACCTGGCGATACTCACCATAGCCGTTACGCGCCAAGGCCTTGTCCAACGCTGCCTGGGCGTTCGAACCGAACGATAAATCATCGAGAATCTGCGGCCCCAAGGCCGGCAGCGTGATGTTCTGGCTCGACACCGCGCCGACACCGGCTCGCAGCCACGGGCAACGGGCGCCGACGGCGATGCTGGAAGAGCTGATGGCAATGCCCAACTGGCCGGTTTCGGCGCAGCGTCCGACGATGGAAAACGTCATGTCGTGCTCCTTATTCGGGAATGACCGCAATCACGTCGATTTCCATCAGCCACTGCGGCTGGCCCAGGGCGCTGACCACCAGCCCGGTGGAAATCGGAAACACGCCTTTGAGCCATTTGCCGACTTCCTGATACACCGGCTCGCGGTAACGCGGGTCGATCAGGTAGGTGGTGGTCTTGACGATGTGGCTCAGGTCGCTGCCAGCTTCTTCCAGCAGTTGCTTGACGTTACGCATGGCCTGCTCGGCCTGGGCACGCGGATCGCCGAGGCCCACCAACTGGCCATTGAAATCGGTGCCGACCTGACCGCGCACGTAAACCGTGTTGCCGGCGCGGACGGCTTGGCACAGGTCGTTGTCCAGCGTCTGGTTCGGGTAGGTGTCTTTGGTGTTGAACATGCGGATGCGAGTGTGGGTAGGCATCAGCGGACTCCCATGAGGCTGGTTTTCGAAGGTTGCGTGCTGCCCGGCGCTGGCGATTGGGCAGCACGTTGGGAGGCGTCCCGGTAGTCGAGGTACGTGCGCTGTTTGACGATGTGCTCGGTGATATGCCGGGCGTCGTGCCACACGCCCCAGATGAACGCCGAGCCACGGCGCGACAGCCAAGGCAGGCCGACGAAATACAGGCCCGGCTCGCTGGACACGCCGCGTTGGTGCCGGGGTTTACCGCTGGCATTGAGGGCATCGACTTTCAGCCAGCTGTAATCCACCGAATACCCGGTCGCCCAGATGATGCTGCTGACGCCCGCCTCGGCCAGGTCCAGTTCCAGGATCGGCTGGGTCAGGCACGCCGGGTCCGGCAACAGGCGACGCGCCTCGGGTTCGAGCGGCAGGTCCAAACCGTTGCGCTCGATATAGGCATCGGCGGCATCCAGCAACGCCAGGTAGTTTTCATCGCCCCTGGCAATGTTTTCGGCCAGGTTCGATTCAAAACTCACCACGCTGCCGTTGAACGACCGGGTCAGGCCCACCAGCGTGATGCCTTCATGGGCCAGCCGGCGAAAATCCACCGTGTGCCCGCCGCGCGCGCCGCTCACGGCGATGGTTACGTGCTCCTTGCCCGGCTTGACCGCCTCGGCATCCCACTCGCCCAGCACCCCCAGCCACCAGCAGAAATCACGGTTGCGATACGCTCGCGGCGGCCGGTCATGGGCACCCACCGAGAGATAGACCTGCTTGCCGGCGCGCTGCAATTCATCGGCGATCTGCACCCCCGACGATCCTGCGCCCACCACCAGCACCGCGCCTTCGGCCAGCTGCGCAGGGTTGCGATATTGCGCCGAATGAATTTGCGTCACCGTGGCCATGTCAGGCGCAATCGGCGGGATCACCGGGCGCTGAAACGGCCCGGTGGCGACCACCACGTTGATGGCCTCGATCAAGCCCTCGGACGTATCGATGGTGAAGCCGGGGCGCCCGCTATTACGCTCGACGCGGCGCACGTCGACGCCGGTACGGATCGGCGCCTTGAACTTGTTGGCATAGGCTTCGAAATAATCGGCCACCTGGTCCTTGGAGGCGAAGGCATCGGGGTCGAGGCCCTCGAATTCCAGCCCTGGAAAACGGTCATGCCAGGCCGGGCCGTTGGCAACCAGCGAATCCCAGCGCGCCGTGCGCCAGGCCTCGGCAATGCGGTTGCGCTCCACCACAAGGTGCGGCACGCCTTGGCGGCTCAAATGTTCACTCATCGCCACGCCGGCCTGACCGGCACCTATAACGAGCGTATCTATGCGTACTGTTTCAACGGGCATATCGGGCACTTCCGGCAGTGGGTTTGGTTCAGGTCGGCGCGGTGCCGCCTCGAGTTCTGATTTCTTGTTGTTCTGCGGTTGCGACTATCGAGAGGAGGTGTCGAGGCGATTGTGTTGGCAGGCGGGAATTTGCGAAACGAGGCTTTATGTTCTGGCTAGGAAGGAAAAAACTGGGTGACTGCCCGGGCGACGATCGCTGGGCCGAGGCAGGTATTGTTTGCACGGGAAGGACCTGAACCCGTGGCGAGGGAGCAGCCTGGGCATTGAAGCGTTGCTCCAGCCCGTCAGCACCCAGGTCCATAGTTTGCGTGGGGGATGTGTTCCGAAAAGCCTTTTGGGCTAGACGCTCTCCGGGACATCGATCTGAAGTGGCACCACTCGCCGCGCCACAGGTCCTGGCGGCGAGGCAATCGCAGCCTCGACCAAGGCGTCGACGGCCTGCTCGGCCAGGTTCACCACCGGATGGGACAGCACCGCCTGGACCAATCCGCTCTTCAACGCGTCACGCGTCAACGGGGTCAGGTCGTGGCACACCACGACGGGCAAGCGCAGCTGTCTTTTCTTGAGGCTACTCAAGGCCTTCAGCACCCCGGCGATGCCACCGCCCGCCACGTACAGCCCCGCCAGATCGGGCTCTGCCGTGAGCAAGTCCAGGGTGTTGCCATAGGCGAACTCATCATCTTCCAGGGTCAGTCGCGAGGCGAGCAGTTCCCACTCGCTCGAATGCTCCGCCAAGTAGCTGCGAAAGCTCAGTTCACAGAGTTCCTGGCATTGGAAGCGCTGGCTGCTGAGCATGACCGCCGCAGGTCCGGGCTGCTGGGCAAGGCGACTGATGAACCAACCGGCGGTGCGCCCCGTGAGGCGATTGTCGAGGCCGGCGTAACCGGTGCCGGCAGCGCTGGACAATTCCGACAGCAGCGCCACCACCGAAACACCGGTCGCGCGCAACTGCGCGACCGCCTCGCGGACCCGTGGATGATCGACTGCCACCACGCCCAGGCCATCGACCTGATCGCGCAGGGCAAGGATGCGTTGCGCCACGTTGGCGGGGTCGAGGTCGTCCAAATAACCGATGACCACGCGAATCCGCGCCCGCGTGCAAGTGGCGGCGGCGTTTGCCAAGGCGTGGGCGAGGCCCTGGTAGAACGGCACGCCACTTTTTTGCAACAGGAAGCCCAGCCGCAAAGTCGGACGGTCGTTGAGCACCCGCTGCTCGATCACGCCCTTGGCATGGAAACCCAACCGCCCCGCCGCTGCGGCGATCCGCTGAGCCGTGTCGGCTCGCACATCCGCGCGCAGGTTGAGCACGCGGTCGACTGTCGACAGGCTGACGCCCGCTTCTCGGGCGACGTCGGCCATGGTGGGACGAAGTTTTCGGCGTGACTGTTCTGACATGTCTTGACACCTCCTCTGGGCATGATGAGGGATTTTGACATATTAAGCCATCAGCCCATGGCCCGCTCCGCGCCGACGCAATAGCATCAAGCCAGGCCATAACAACAACACAGCCGGAGTGCTTCCATGGCGATCCATATCTGTACCGCGCCCTGCTGCTGGGGCGTCGATGACGTCGCGAACCCTTTCCTGCCACCCTGGCAGCACGTGCTCGCCGAAGCCGCCGAAGCCGGCTATCGCGGCATCGAGCTGGGGCCTTATGGGTACTTGCCGCTGGACGCCGGTGTCCTCAACCCGGCCTTGTCGGACAACGCCTTGCAGGTCGTCGCCGGGACGATTTTCGACGACCTGGTGAGCCCGGCCAACCTGGCCGAGCTGCTGCGCCAGACCCACGCGATCTGCGGCTTGCTCACACAATTGCCGCCCATGGAACAGCAAGCCAGCCAGCGCTTTGCCGGGCCCTATCTGGTGATCATCGACTGGGGCCACGACGAGCGCGACTACGCCGCTGGCCACTCGGACCGCGCGCCGCGCCTGGACGATGCCCGCTGGAACGCAATGATCGCGCACATCCGAGCCATCGCCGACATCGCCTGGCACGCCTACGGCATCCGCGCCGTCATCCATCCTCACGCTGGCGGCTATATCGAATTCGCCGATGAGCTGGCGCGCCTGGTCGACGACATCCCATACGAAGTCGCCGGGTTGTGCCTCGACACCGGGCATCTCTATTACGCCGGCATGGACCCGGTCGCGTCGCTGCGCACCTACGCCCATCGCCTGGACTACCTGCACTTCAAGGACATCGACCCGGTGGTTTTCGACCAGGTGTTGAACGAGCGCATCCGTTTCTTCGCGGCGTGCGGCCGGGGCGTGATGTGTCCCATTGGGCGTGGGGTCATCGATTACCTAGCACTGCACCGCCTCGTGCACGAACTCGGTTATCAAGGTTGCATCACCGTTGAACAGGAACGTGACCCGCGCAACGCCGGGGCCAGCCTGGACGACGTGGCGGCCAGTCGTGCCTACCTCGCCCGCATCGGTTTCTGACCCGTACAAGGACTTTTCCCATGATCAACGGCAGTAAAACGCTCGCACACCCTATCCGCTGGGCCATGGTCGGCGGCGGCGAGCACAGCCAGATCGGCTACATCCACCGCTCGGCCGCCCTGCGCGATCGCAACTTCGAGCTGGTCGCCGCAGCGCTGGACATCGACCCGGACCGGGGCCGGACCTTTGGCGAACAACTGGGCATCGACCCGTCACGTTGCTACGCGGACTACCTCAGCCTGTTCGAGCTGGAAGCGCAACGGCCCGACGGCATCCAGGCGGTGTCGATCGCCACGCCCAACGGCACGCACTACGCCATCACCCGCGCCGCTCTGGAGGCCGGTTTGCATGTGGTTTGCGAGAAACCGCTGTGCTTCACCCTGGAGGAAGCCGAAACCTTGCGCACGTTGGCCAAATCGAGGGGACGCGTCGTCGGCCTCACCTATGGCTACGCCGGGCATCAGTTGATCGAACAGGCCCGGACGATGATTGCCGCCCAGGAGCTCGGGGAGATTCGCATGGTGCACATGCAGTTCGCCCATGGCTTCCACAGCGCACCGGTCGAGTCGCAGAACCCGGCGACCCAGTGGCGCGTCGACCCGCGCCAGGCCGGGCCGAGTTACGTGCTCGGAGACGTCGGCACCCATCCGTTGTACCTGTGCGAAGTGATGCTGCCCGACCTCAAGATCAGGCGCTTGATGTGCAGCCGCCAAAGCTTCGTCGCCAGCCGCGCCCCACTCGAGGACAACGCCTACACGCTGATGGAATACGAAGGCGGCGCCATGGGCATGGTCTGGTCGAGCGCGGTGAATGCCGGCTCCATGCACGGCCAGAAAATCCGCGTGATCGGCTCGCGGGCCAGCCTGGAATGGTGGGACGAGCGCCCCAACCAGCTCACTTTCGAGGTCCAGGGCCAACCGGCGCAAACCTTGGAACGCGGCATGGGTTACCTGCACGCCGGGGCCTTGATGGACGACCGCATCGGTGGCGGTCATCCCGAAGGTTTGTTCGAAGCCTGGTCCAACCTTTATCGCCGCTTCGCCCTGGCCATGGACGCCGCCGACCGTGGCGACAGCGAGGCCCTCGCCGCCCTGCGTTTCCCCGATATCGATGCTGGCGTGGAAGGCGTGCGCTGGGTCGAGCGCTGCGTTGAATCGGCCAACCAGGATTCGGCCTGGGTCGCCTACTGACCTCCCACAGTAATGACTGTTGCCCCATGGAGAACAACAATGAAAATCGCCCTTGATCCCTACATGCACCGCCACCTGAGCCTGCCGGACCTGTGCCGCAAGACCGCCGAGCTCGGCTACGAATACCTCGAGTTGTCGCCACGGGAAGACTTTTTGCCGTGGTGGGTTCGCCCGCGCGCCCACAAGGAACGCATCGCCGAATTCAAGAAAGCCCTGCGTGACCACAACCTGCAACTGGCTTCGCTGCTGCCGATGTACCGCTGGGCCAGCCCCCACGAGGACGAACGTCGGGCGGCAGTGAATTATTGGAAGGAAGCGATCCAGGTCGCCGTGGAGATGGGCTGCACGACCATGAACTCGGAGTTCGGTCGCGGGCCGTCGCCTGATCGCGGGCACAAGGTCAGTTGCTGCGGGGGCCTGCACAGCCATGAGTCCAGCGAAGCCGCCTGGTGGCAGAGCATGGAAGAACTGGTGCCGATCCTCGAATCCGAAGGCGTCACGTTGAACGTCGAGCCTCATCCGGAAGACTGGTGCGAGACGCTGCACCCGGCCCTGGACATGCTCAAGACCCTCGGTTCGGACAACGTCAAGTTCCTCTATTGCACGCCCCACACCTTCTACTTCGGCGACGACATGAAAGCCATGATCGCCGACGCAGGATCGATGATCGCCCATGTGCACATTGCCGACACCTACAACCACAAGGCCTCGTCCGGCCTGCGTTACATCGTCAATCCGCCGGGGGCGAAAGTGACCGTGCACCAGCACATGGACATGCACCAGGGCGAGATCGACTGGGACCTGTTCTTCAGCGAGTTGGCCAAGACCGGCTTCGACGGCATCGTCACCGCCTGCGTGTTCGGCTGGGAAGAACGGGCGGATGAGTCGGGGCGGTTCATGCGCCAGGAAATCCAGGCTTACGTCGACAAATACTTCCGATAACCGCGTTCGTCACGGCAACAGCGGGACGATCCGCGGCTCGACCCCCCGCTCGCTGACCTCGAGCAGCGCCAGCGTCACCGGCAGTTTGAAGCGTCGGCGGCCGGCGCTGCCGGGGTTTAGGTAAAGCCGTTCCCCGCGCCAGTCGATCAGCGGTTTGTGGGAATGGCCGGTGATCACCAGCTTTACTTGCGGGTCGAGGGCGCTGGGCACATCGGCCATATCATGGACCAGCAGCACTTGCCGTCCCGCCAGGTCGAACTGAAGGCAATCAGCGATGCCCGCCGCCCAATCGACGCCCAGGTCGTTGTTTCCCCGCACCACGTGCAGTTCGCCGATGGCAGCCAGTGCTTCGAGGATTCCAGGACTGCCAATATCACCGGCATGAATAATCCGCTCGCAACCTTGCAGCGCCACCAGCGCCTCGGGGCGCAGCAAACCGTGGGTGTCGGAAATAACGCCAACTTTCATGAAACCTTCCTCCCCAACCGTGTGTCGTCGGTTGTACCTGCCTCGTCGCAGTTAGCTAACGTGCTGAAATCGAATAGGATAGGCTGCGCGCTGAAACGCGCGAACCTGTCGTGGAAAGGATACGTCAATGCTCGGACGCAAACAGCCGGAGCCCAAGCTCGAAAACCCCAATGAAGCCTTTTCCCAGCAGGCGGTGAAGGCCGGAGCTGCATTTCGGCTGACCGTAAGTTTCATGCTCGTCGTGATCCTGGCCTTCCTGGCAGTCGAAGGCTGGCGCACATGGCGCGATTACCGCGCGGTTTTCGCGTCGGCCCGCGATTCGGTCACGAATCTGGCCCGGGCAACGGCTCAACACGCCGAAGACACCATTCGACAAGTGGACGTGGTCACCGCCGCCCTCGCCGAACGTGTGGAAGGCGATGGCCTGCAGAACATGGACATCCCGCGCATCCACAAACTGCTGGTGCAACAGGCCGCCATCATGCCGCAACTCCATGGGCTGTTTATCTATGGCCCGGACGGCCAATGGCTGGCGACGGACAAGGAAGCTGTTCCGGAAATGGCCAACAACGCCGACCGCGACTACTTCCAATACCACCGCACCCACGAAGATCGAAGCGTGCGCATCGGTGACGTGGTTCAGAGTCGATCCACCAACGACCTGATCATTCCCATCTCCCGCCGCTTGAACAATCCCGATGGTTCCTTCGCCGGCGTGCTGCTCGGAACGGTCAAGGTCAGCTATTTCGTCGATTACTACGGCGATTTCAAGATCGACGACAAAGGTGCCCTGGTCCTGGCCAAGCGCAATGGAACGATCCTGGTCCGACGGCCCTTCGTCGCTTCGGTGATCGGCAAGAGCCTGGTCAACAGTGTGATTTTCAGGGAACACCTGCCCACCTCCAACCAAGGCGTTGCCGAAGCCAGGGCCGTCGTCGACGACACCGAGCGTCTATACGGCTACCGGGCCCTGACGACGTATCCGCTGGTGGTGGAAACCGGTTTGTCCCGGGAATCGATCACCGCACCCTGGCGCCGCGACTTGCTCAAGACCAGCCTGGTGCTGGTTTTCCTCATCGCGATACTGGTGGGTTTCGGCCTTATCGTGCTGAGCCAGCTGCGCTACCGCATGACCATGGAAAAGCAGATCCGCAGCGCCCACCAGGCCATGCGGGACATGGCGCTGACCGACAGCCTGACCGGACTGGGCAATCGCAGGCGGCTGGACATCGCCCTGGCCGATGAGCTGCGCCTGGCCAAGCGCCAGGGTTCTTCCCTGGCGCTGATCATGCTGGATGTCGATTACTTCAAGCGCTTCAACGACAGATACGGCCACGCCGCCGGCGACGATTGCCTGCGGGCGATTGCAGGCGCGATCGGGCAGACCATCAAGAGACCGGGCGACCTCGCGGTCCGCTATGGCGGCGAAGAGTTCACTGTGCTGCTGCCCAACACCGACAGCGCCGGTGCCGCCAAGGTCGCACAGCAAATCCTCGAAGCCGTCAGGTCCTTGAACATTGAACATGGCGACCATCCGTTGGGCATCGTGACCATCAGCGCCGGCATTACCACCTGTCAGCCGAACAGCGAGGACGCGACGCCCGCCATGTTGATCAAGGCCGCGGACGCGTTTTTGTACCTGGCGAAGAACACCGGGCGCAATCGTTGGTGCAGTGCCGACGCATCGCAGGGCTGATGCGGTCGGCTTGACCGCATATCGGTTCATTACGCCCTGCGTAGGCTTGCGCAGGTGCCGACCGGCCGCCACGCGGCTACAATGCGCGCTTCGACCGTGACCAGCCTGAATAAAAAAACATGTCCTTGCCTAAACATCATCTGGAATTGCTCAGCCCCGCCCGCGACGTGACCATCGCCCGCGAGGCCATCCTGCATGGCGCCGATGCCGTGTACATTGGTGGCCCGAGTTTCGGCGCGCGTCACAACGCCTGCAACGAGGTGAGCGATATCGCCGGGCTGGTGGAATTTGCCCATCGCTACCACGCCCGGGTGTTCACCACGATCAACACGATCTTGCACGACAACGAACTGGAGCCGGCCCGCCAGCTGATCCACCAGTTGTACGATGCTGGCGTCGATGCGTTGATTGTCCAGGACCTCGGGGTGATGGAACTGGACATCCCGCCCATCGAACTGCACGCCAGCACCCAGACCGACATTCGCACCCTGGCCCGGGCGAAATTCCTCGACCAGGCCGGTTTCTCCCAGTTGGTCTTGGCTCGCGAGCTGAACCTGCAGGAAATCCGCGCCATCGCCGACGAGACCGATGCGGCCATCGAGTTCTTCATCCACGGCGCGTTGTGCGTGGCGTTCTCCGGCCAGTGCAACATCTCCCACGCGCAAAACGGGCGCAGCGCCAACCGTGGCGATTGCTCCCAGGCCTGTCGCCTGCCCTATACCTTGAAGGATGACCAGGGCCGGGTCGTTGCCTACGAAAAACACCTGCTGTCGATGAAAGACAACAACCAGAGCGCCAACATCCGCGCCCTGGTCGAGGCTGGCGTGCGTTCCTTCAAGATCGAAGGACGCTACAAGGACATGGGCTATGTGAAGAACATCACGGCCTACTATCGCCAGCGCCTGGACGACGTGCTCGAAGACCGCCCGGACCTGGCCCGCGCTTCCAGCGGCCGCACCGCACACTTCTTCGTGCCGGACCCGGACAAGACCTTCCACCGTGGCAGCACCGATTACTTCGTCAGTGAACGCAAGATCGACATCGGCGCCTTCGATTCGCCGACCTTCACCGGCGTACCGGTGGGCGTGGTGGAAAAAGTCGGCAAGCGCGACTTGCAGGTGGTGACCTTTGATCCGCTGTCCAACGGCGATGGCCTCAATGTGCTGGTCAAGCGCGAAGTCGTCGGTTTCCGCGCCAACATCGCCGAGCCCAAGGGCGAATTTCTCGATGAGGACGGCAAGCAGCGCTACCGCTACCGCGTCGAGCCCAACGAGATGCCGACTGGCCTGTATCAGTTGCGCCCCAACCATCCGTTGAGTCGCAACCTGGATCATAACTGGCAGCAGGCGCTGCTCAAGACCTCCGCCGAGCGCCGTGTGGGCCTGGCTTGGCTTGCAAAGTTGCGCGAAGAGCGCCTGGAGCTGACTGCCACCAGCGAAGAAGGCATCATCGCCAGCGTTGCCCTCGACGGTCCCTTCGGCCTGGCGAACAAACCGGAGCAGGCCCTGGAGCAACTGCAAGACCTGCTTGGCCAACTGGGCACCACTGAATACCACGCCACGTCGGTCAAGCTGGATGCGCCCCAGGCTTATTTCATCCCCAACTCCCAACTCAAGGCGCTGCGCCGCGAGGTCATCGAAGCCTTGACCGCCGCGCGCGTCGCGGCGCATCCACGGGGCGGGCGCAAGGCAGAAACCACCCCGCCACCGGTGTACCCGGAGTCGCACCTGTCGTTCCTGGCCAACGTCTACAACCAGAAGGCC
Source organism: Pseudomonas sp. SWRI154 (assembly GCF_014268645.1). Taxonomy (NCBI): domain Bacteria; kingdom Pseudomonadati; phylum Pseudomonadota; class Gammaproteobacteria; order Pseudomonadales; family Pseudomonadaceae; genus Pseudomonas; species Pseudomonas sp. SWRI154. The sequence continues at coordinate 179,192 of NZ_JABWQW010000005.1, read as the reverse complement.
CGCGACTTCTACCACCGCCACGGGGTCAAGCTGATCGACGCGGCGTTCGAGGCCCACGAGGAAACCGGCGAAGTGCCGGTGATGATCACCAAGCATTGCCTGCGTTTCTCGTTCAACCTCTGCCCCAAACAGGCCAAGGGCGTCACCGGCGTGCGCACCAAAGTCGCGCCGATGCAGCTGATCCACGGGGATGAAGTGCTGACACTGAAATTCGACTGCAAGCCCTGCGAGATGCACGTGGTCGGCAAGATCAAAGGGCATATCCTTGACCTGCCGCTGCCCGGCAGTACGGCGCAGCCGGTGGTCGGCTACATCAGCGCGGAAGATCTGCTCAAGACGATTCCTCGCGGAACGCATTGAGCCCGGCTCCCCATGAACGTCGTTCCCATTGAGGATGGCGTTCTGGGGAGTTTCATTTCTGCGCCGTTTTTGCTTTTACCGGCGACAGATTCTGTCAAAGGGCTCCCCCACCGCGCGTTCATGATGCTAGGTTGTAAGTGATTGTTTCATACCGTCACTTTTTCCCTGCAAAGGAATGCCTCTCATCATGAACCTCCCGTTCAAGCGTCTGGCTGTTGCCAGCCTTATCCTGTCCAGCCTCTCAGCGTTTTCGATGCCGGCCAACGCCAACATCAGCGCGCAACAGAGCGCGACCCTCGTCAAGACGTTCGCCGACACATCGGTCAGCGATTTCCGGCAGTTCCTGACCAGCGTGGCCAAGAGTGACCTGGCCAAGAGCGCCAACCTCGGCCCGGCCATCAGCGCCTTCCAGGGCAACAAAACCCTGTCGGCAGAACAGCAGAACGAAATCCATCGACTGTTGGGGATTTATGCCCGGGTGAAGTACGGCAAAGCCGCGACCGCAACCTTGCGCGAGCTGGTTGAAATCCCAACGTATCGCAAGGACGGGGTGGCCCAGCATGAAAACCCTGAGTTCCTGAAAATCGCCGACAAGATCAAAAACCTGGCTGAAGGCTTCAACCTGAACTTCCGTAACGTCGACAACCGTGTCTATGAGATTTTCCTCGAAGGCAGCGGCGACGAAGTCGTGGGCATTCACGCTCACGCCGATGTAGTGCCAGTCACGCCGCAGAACTGGGTCCTCAAGGACGGCACCAAGCTCGATCCATTCAAGGTCAGCCTGATTGGCGACCGCATGTATGGCCGGGGCACCGAGGATGACAAGAACGCCATCGTCGTAGCGCTGTATGCCATGAGGATCATCAAGGAAGAAAAACTGCCGTTGGCGAGAGATTTCAAGCTGTTGGTTGACACTACCGAGGAAACCACCGGCGACGCCATCCCCTATTATTTCGAACGCAATCCGACGCCTAACTACAACTTGGCGCTGGACGGCAGCTACCCCGTCGTGATCGCCGAGAAAGGCTACGGCACGGTCATGGCCAACTTTCCCCGGCGCGCGGCCCAAGGCAAGGGCGCGGAAGTCACTGCGCTGACCGGCGGCATGGCGACCAACCAGATTCCCTCCACCTCGGTCGCCACGTTCGTTGCCGACAAGCCTGCCGAGCTGGCCGCCAGCCTGCTCAGGGCCGGCACCGACTATGCCAAGGCCCACGGCAGCAACTTCACAGTGGCCAGCGGGGTCGTTGACAACGCGGTCAAGCTGACCTTCACCGGCGTCTCCGCCCACTCCTCCGAACCCGAATCAGGCGTCAACCCGGTCGCCCGGATGCTGGATTTCATCCACGGCCTCGACGGCAAGGTCGCGCTCAAGCACAACCACATCACCGACGCCGCCCGCTATGCCGCCGACAACTGGGGCCTGGATTACTTGGGCAAGAACCTGGGCATTGGCTTTTCCGACGCATTCATGGGCCCGCTGACCGCGTCGCTGACTTACGTCGGCATGGATGAAAAACTCTTCAAGCTGGCGGTCAACCTGCGGGTTCCCGTCGGCAAGCCGACCGAGGTGCTGAAGACTGAAATCACCGAGAAGCTGGCGGCCTGGACCGATAAATCCAAGGTTGCCGTTGCCTTCGACTTTTCCATCGACGAACCGATGTACCGCAATCCCGAAGGTGAATGGGTCAAGGCGCTGCTGGCCGTCGCCACCGAGAATCTTGGAATGGAACACACGTTCGGCACCTCGGCCGGCGCCACGTCGGTCCATGACTTGCCCAACGGCGTGCAGTTCGGCCTGGCCATGCCCAACCTCAAGTACACCGGACACAACGACAACGAGTTCAAGACGGTCGAGCAGTTCCTGCTGGATTTGCAGATCGTGACCGAGATGATGGGGCGGATCGGGCAGTTGCCGAAGCTCTGACCGGCCCTGCGCGGGACAATGATCAAGGTCTGTCGGTTTCCATCGTGGCGAGGGAGCTTGCTCCCGCTGGGTTGCGCAGCGACCCCAAAAAGGGTCGAAAACGCGGTCAACCTGACCCACCTCAGTGACTGAGCCAGGGCCTGCTGCGCAGTCCAACGGGAGCAAGCTCCCTCGCCACAAAAGCAGCGCCTGCCTATGTTCCCCAAGACAATCGAAATCCCTGTGGCTAGGGATTATCTATTCCTTCAGGGGTGGCACTTGGATCGATGAGCTTGGCTGTAATGTCGACCAGTTCCACCCCCCAATCGCCGTGCAGGTACCAATCTTCGCCGATCATCTCGGCCGGGTGCATGGTGCGGTCGGCGCCGTTGCCGCAGGCCAACGCCGTCGCTGCGCAATAGCGGTCGCAGCCCCAGCAGATGCGCTCGGGATGTTTCGGGCTGATGGGAAAGGGCTTTGCCATGACGACCCCGCTGACCAAATGGGTGTATCCCCACCTTAGCGTGTCTGCGCGCGATGCCCCTTGATTCTGATCAAGAACAGCGCCGTCGACGCCAGCCGTACGGACCGCCCAAATATTCGCACTGAAAATTGACAAGAATCATTATTATTCGCAGCGAAGCTTCCTAGACTCGGCGCCATCAGATAGCCAACCAGGAAGTCATCATGCGCGCGCTTTTTCCCCTGCCTCTCGCCCTGCTCTTTCTCGCTCCGCTGGCCCAGGCCAAGGAGTATCCGATCGGCGAACCGCAACTGTGCCCAGGGCTGGAAGTCGGCGCGGTGTATCTGCAACCGATCGAAATGGCCCCCACCGGCATGATGCGCGCGACCGCCGATTCCGACGTGCACCTGGAGGCTGACATCCGCGCCACGGCGGATAACCGGCAGGGTTTCCAGGAAGGCAGTTTCGTGCCTTACCTGAACGTATCGTTCCAGCTGAAAAAACAAGACAACGACACCCAGCTCAAGGGCGATTTCCATGCCATGGTCGCCAATGACGGGCCGCACTACGGCGACAACGTCAAGCTGCTGGGCCCCGGCAAATATCAACTGACCTTCACCGTCCTGCCGCCCGGGGGCCACGCTTCGCTCGGCCGTCACACCGACAAGGAAACCGGGGTGGCGCCGTGGTTCGAACGCTGTGAACTGCATTACGAATTCGTCTACGCAGGGATCGGGAAAAAAGGCGGGTACTGAAGATGAGTCGCCGATTCTTCTGGCTGATGTTGACCGGCCTGCTACTGCCATCGATCGCCCAGGCCGAACTGCCCACCTACGAGCTGAGTATGCGCGATGGGCATTTCACTCCGCCGCGGCTGGAAGTCCCGGCTGGCCAGCGCTTCAAGATCGTGCTGAAGAACGTCGGTCAAGGCCCGGCGGAATTTGAAAGCACGCCCCTGCGCGTCGAAAAGGTCTTGTCTCCCGGCGTGACCACGTTTGTGGTAATCCACCCGTTGCGCCCCGGCCAGTACCCGTTCTTCGATGAATTCAATCCGCAACTGCCCGAGGGCGGGATTCTCGCCCGGTAATCGTCCAGGAGGCGTTTGCATGACTCAATCGATGTTCATTGTCTGGCGCGAAAGCGTCGAGGCGCTGTTGGTGATTGGCATTCTCCAGGCGTGGGCCAGCCGCCAGCAACAGGCGGCTGGGCTGAGCCGTTATGTCTGGAGCGGCGCGGTGCTGGGGTTGTTGCTTTCCGGCGTGCTGGCCGGTTTGATCCTGCTAGCCGGCGAAGCCATGAGCGGCGCTGCCAACGAGTGGTTCCAGGCTTCATTGGCGTTGCTCGCCAGCCTGCTGATCGTGCAGATGGTCGGCTGGATGCACCGCAACGCCGGCACCCTCAGGCATGACCTGACGCGCCGCGCCGACCAGCGCCTGGGGCGTCAGGGCGGCATGGGGTTGCTGGTGCTGGCGTTATTGGCGGTCAGCCGTGAGGGCAGCGAAACCGCAGTGTTCCTGTACGGCGCCGGGACCCGTCTGCAAGGACCGTCGCTGGGTTTGTTCGCCGTTGGCGCGATAGCCGGGTTGGTGCTCTCGCTGCTCACCGTTGCTCTGCTGCACGGCAGCCGCCGATTCATCTCGTGGCCACGTTTTTTTGCCGTCAGCGAAGCGATCCTGCTGCTCTTGGGCGCGGCGCTGCTGGTCAGTGGCGTAGAGCGAATCGCCGGCCAGTTGCTGGCAATGGATTGGCCCGAGGCGGTGTATCGCGCCATTGGCGATGCGCTGTGGGACAGCAGCGCAATGCTGGATGACGGGCATGGGCTCGGCGGTTTCATCGCTGACTTCACCGGTTACCGAGCCAGCCCAAGCCTGCTGATACTGCTGGTGTGGCTCGGCTACTGGCTGGTCGTCGCCAGTTGGCTGCGGCCGCGCAAGACGGAAAACCTGCCATGCCCGACCTGAACGCGGTGCTCCAGCGCCTCGGCGATGGCATGCGCCGCCATGGCGCGGTCATTCGCGCCGTGCAGTGGACGGTGGTGCTGTTCTACGCCGTGCTGCTGGTAGTGCCGGCGATGTTGCCATTGCCTGACAGTCAGGCACGGTTGATGGACAACCTGACAGTGTTCGCACAGTTTCTGTTCTGGGGTATCTGGTGGCCGTTCGTGTTGCTGTCGATCGTCCTGTTCGGCCGGCTCTGGTGTGGCGTGCTGTGCCCCGAAGGCGCCCTCAGCGAATGGGCCAGTCGACACGGCCGTGGCCTCGGCGTGCCACGGGGATTGCGTTGGGCCGGCTGGCCGACCCTGGCGTTCTGCCTGACGACGCTCTACGGCCAACTCATCAGCGTCTACGATTACGCCCAGGCCGCACTGCTGATTCTTGGTGGATCGACCGTCGCGGCCGTCGCCGTCGGGTTGCTGTTCGCCCGGGGCAAGCGGGTGTGGTGCCGCTACCTGTGTCCGGTCAGCGGCGTCTTCGCCCTGCTCGCCCGCCTCGCCCCCGTGCACTTTCGAGTCGACGAGCAACGCTGGCTGGAAAACTCCGGGCCACGTCGCCCACCGCCCAATTGCGCGCCCTTGCTCGACATCCGTCGCCTGCGCGGCGCTGCCGATTGCCACGCCTGCGGTCGTTGCAGCGGTCAGCGCGACGCGGTGCGCCTGATCACTCGCTCCAGCAATCAGGAAATCCTTGAGTCCACGCTGACGACCGTCTCGCCTTGGGACGTTCGCTTGTTGTTTTTTGGGGTGATCGGGTTGGCGATGGGCGCATTCCAATGGACCGTCAGCCCTTGGTTCATCGCCCTTAAACAGGTACTGGCCCACTACTTGGTGGCGCATGATGTGACCTGGCCCTTGGAGGATAACGCCCCGTGGTGGTTGCTCACCCACTATCCGCAGCTCAATGACAGCTTCAGTTGGCTGGATGGGTTGTGCATCGTTCTCTATCTTGGGTCCAGCGCTTTGCTGTTAGGCACTTCGCTGATGCTCATCGTGCGCCTGGCCGCAAGACTGGCAGGTGCGCCTGCACGATATTGGCCCTTAGCCATCACTCTCGTGCCCCTCGGCGGTGCAGGGTTGTTCCTGGGTTTATCGGCCACCACGGTCAAGCTGTTGCGCTATGAAGGGATGTTGCTGGAATGGGTGCAGCCGGCCCGGGCGATCCTGCTGGTGATGGCCATCGGCTGGAGCATGCTGCTGGGCTGGAAACTGCTCGGCCGTGAAGGCGCGGCGCCGATTCGGCGGCTGCTTGCGATGGCCTGCCTGGCCCTGGCCAGCGGTTTGGTCGGGTATGGCTGGTGGTTGCAGTTCTGGGGGTGGTAAGCCCGGACCTCCAGGCTTTCCCCTAATACCTACACCTTGAATCGCGCTACCGTCTGATGCAGTGCCCCGGCCATCTGCGCCAGGTCCTGGCCAGCCGTGTCGGTGTGCCGGGCTCCCAGCAATACCTGTTCGGACAGGTTGCGGATGCCCACCAGGTTGCGGTCCACCTCGCGAGCCACCAGCGCTTGCTGCTCCGTGGCGCTGGCGATCATCAAGTTGCGTTCGTTGATCTGCCCGATCGACAGGGCAATTTCATCCAGCGCATCTCCGGAGCGCTGGGCGACTAATAGGGTGATCCGCACCCGTTCGCTGTTGCCTTGCATCGCGGTGACGGCCTGTTCGCTGTCCTGGCGGATGTTGCCGATCATGTCTTCGATTTCCCGCGTCGAATCCTGTGTGCGATGGGCCAAGGCCCGCACCTCGTCGGCCACCACCGCGAACCCACGTCCGGCGTCGCCGGCCCGGGCGGCTTCGATGGCCGCATTCAATGCCAGCAGGTTGGTTTGGTCGGCAATGCTGCGGATCACCTCCAGCACCGAACTGATGTCCTGCACGCGTCCGGCCAGTTGCTGGATTCGGCCCGAGGTGTCTGTGACCCCGTCAGCCAGTGCGTGAATCGATGCGACGGTTTCCTGCACCTGATCACGGCCACGCTGGGCAGTTTGCTCGGACAACCGCGAGGCTTCGCTGGCACTCACGGCGTTGCGCGCCACTTCATCCACCGCCGCCGTCATCTGGTTCACCGCCGCCGCTGCCTGTTCGATTTCCTGCCCTTGCAACTGCAGGGTGCTGTTGGTCTGGCTGCTGACGGCGCTCAGTTCTTCGGAAGAACTGGCGACCCGATCCACCGAAGCCGCAATCTGCCGGACCATGGTGTTGAGGCTCTGCTGCATCTCGTGCATGTTGCCCATGACACTGTCGTTCGCACCGACGCCAATCGGCACACGGATGGTCAGGTCCCCCCGGGCGATGTGACTCAGCACCCGCGCCGCGTCGTTGGGCTCGCCGCCCAGCGGACGGGTCACGCTGCGGGTCACCAGCAACGCGACGGTGCTCACCACCGCCAGGCAAGCGAGTACCAACGCGAGCATGTTGCGTCGCGCGTCGCTGTAGCGTGTCTGGGCCAGTTGTTCGCGCTCGACAAAAATCCTGCCCTGCAAGGCCATCATCGTTTCGAGGCTCTTGTACACCTCAAGCTCCGCCGGAATCACGCCTTGCTTGAGCTGCGTCATCGCCTCATCCGTCGCGCCCTGGCGGATCAACGCCTGGACCTGGACAAACGCCGCCACGTAGGCTTCTCGACGCTTCTTCAGCTCAGCGTAGGCGGCCTTGCCTTCCGGCTGGTCGAACAGCGGTTCGAGCGTTGCGAAGGCCTGGGTGATGCGTTGCCGGGTGGTGTCGATGGATTGCTGGACCTGCGTATTGTTCTTGTCGATCAACAGGTCGCGGGTGTTTCTGGCGTTGTCGCGCACGCCCGTGGCGATGACCATGATCGGATCGATCCTGGGCCAATCCTGCTGGACGATCTGCACCGCCTGGTCACGCAGCATTGCCAAATCGTTCAGGGCATACAGCGCCAAGGCAATCAATGCCAAAGGCGCGATGGCAAAGCCCATCACGATACGTTGGGCAGTGGTGAATCTGGTCATGTCAAATGCTCCCTGTTCAACTACCTGCCGACTGGCAGCGCATTTGAAAACCATAAAAAAGTGTGGCCCGGTGATGCCGGGCCGCTGTCGATGGTAGGTCCCCGCGGTCGGTCAACTGCGCAACACGAACGAAGGGAACAACTCGCGCATCGCGGCCCACAGCTCTGGCTGCAAGGCCTGTGCCGAAACGCTGGAAAGATGGGGGTCGAGCATCCGGGCGGTGCGCACCAGTTGCACGGCAAAACGCTTGACGCCCCGCTCGCTCAGGCGTCGGGCCAGGGTCAACAGTCGGTCGGGGTCGAACAGGTGCCAATGGACGGTGGTACGGCATTCGTAGTCCACGCCGCTGTCCAGTAGATGGTCGAGGCTGCGCCAGTTCGCTGCGCCACTGCCTTCGACGCGGGTCACCTCCAGGGCATCTTCGGGCAAAGCCTTGACGTCGAAGCCGACCCAATCGGCCTGTCCGACCACTTTGGCGAAGGCCGCCGGCTTGATACCGGCGCTGTGCAGGCCGATGCGAAAACCCATCTGCCGCACTTCCTCCATGGCTGGTGCCAGGCCGTCCTGCAAGGTCGGTTCGCCGCCGCTGAACACCACGGCGTCGAGCAGATCCTGGCGGCGTTGCAGGAACGCCAGTACCCGGCACCAATCCACTTCCTCGCTGCCGCGCGGCGGGATCAGTTGCGGGTTATGGCAGTAACGGCAACGCCAGGCACAGCCTTGGCAAAACAGCACACAGGCCAGTTGGCCTGGATAATCAAGGGTGGTCAGGGGCACCATGCCCCCGACCCGTAGCACTCGACTCATGGACGCCCGGCCGCGCGTTCGGTGAAGTGCACCCGCTCGCGGTGCTCGGACTGCTTGCCAGGGTTGAAAGCCGCCACCGGACGGTGATAGCCCATCACTCGGGTCCAGACTTCGCAACGTTGACGCTGTGCGGGGGGAAGGCTTTGCGATGCATTCATGGGTGAAGCTCCTTGCGGTCGATGGATCGGATCAGTGAACGTTGCCTGCCGTTTGCTGTTGCAGCAGCAAGGCCTCGTCGCATTTCGGGCAGAACTCGTGTTCGCCAGCCAGGTAGCCGTGCACCGGGCAGATCGAGAATGTCGGCGTAATGGTCAGGTACGGCAGGCGGAAGCGCCCCAGGGCCTTGCGCACCAGTTGCTTGCAGGCCTGTGTCGAGGAAATCTGTTCAGCCATGTACAGGTGCAGCACCGTGCCGCCGGTGTACTTGCATTGCAGTTCGTCCTGCAGCTCCAGGGCTTCGAACGGATCGTCAGTGAAGCCCACCGGCAGTTGCGACGAGTTGGTGTAGTACGGCGCGATCGGACTGCCGGCCTGGAGGATGTCGGGGTAACGCTTGAGGTCTTCCTTGGCGAAGCGGTACGTGGTGCCTTCGGCGGGTGTGGCTTCGAGGTTGTAGAGGTGGCCGGTTTCCTCCTGGAAACGCAGCAATGTCGCCCGCACGTGGTCCAGCAGCTTCAGGGCGAATGACCGGCCCTGCTCGGTATGCAAGCCCTCCTTGTCAGCCGTGAAATTGCGCAGCATCTCGTGCAGGCCGTTCACGCCGATGGTGGAAAAGTGATTGCGCAAGGTGCCAAGGTAACGCTTGGTGTAAGGGTACAAACCGGCGTCCATGTGATGCTGGATCACCTTGCGCTTGACCTCCAGGCTTTCCATCGCCAGTTCCATCAAGGCGTCGAGGCGTTGCAGCAACGCGCTGGTATCGCCCTTGTACAAGTAGCCCAGGCGCGCGCAGTTGATCGTCACCACGCCCAGGGAGCCGGTTTGCTCCGCCGAGCCGAACAGGCCACCACCACGCTTGAGCAGTTCGCGCACGTCCAGTTGCAGGCGGCAGCACATCGAGCGCACCTGGTTGGGTTGCATGTCCGAATTGAGGAAGTTCTGGAAATACGGCAAGCCATAGCGGGCGGTCATTTCGAACAGGCGGTCGGCGTTCTCGCTGTCCCACGGGAAGTCATGGGTGATGTTGTAGGTCGGGATCGGGAAGGTGAACACCCGGCCTTTCGCGTCGCCGGCCTGCATCACTTCGATGTAGGCACGGTTGATCAGCTCCATCTCCACTTGCAGGTCACCGTAGGCGAACGGCATTTCTTCGCCGCCAATCACCGGAATCTGTTCACGCAAATCCTCGGGGCAGACCCAGTCGAAGGTCAGGTTGGTGAACGGCGTTTGCGTGCCCCAGCGCGACGGTACGTTGAGGTTGTAGATGAACTCCTGCAACGACTGGCGGACCTCGTCGTAGCTGAGATTGTCCTTGCGTACGTAGGGTGCCAGGTAGGTGTCGAACGAGCTGAACGCCTGGGCGCCGGCCCATTCGTTTTGCAGGGTGCCGAGGAAATTCACCATCTGGCCCAGGGCACTGCTCAGGTGCTTGGGCGGCCCGGCCTCGACCCGCCCGGGCACGCCGTTAAGGCCTTCGTGCAGCAGCGTGCGCAGGGACCAGCCGGCACAGTAGCCGGCGAGCATGTCCAGGTCGTGGATATGCAGGTCAGCCTCGCGGTGTGCCTGGCCGATGGCCTGGCTGTAGACCTCGTCGAGCCAGTAGTTGGCGGTGACCTTGCCGGACACGTTGAGGATCAGCCCACCGAGGGAGTAACCCTGGTTGGCGTTGGCCTGCACGCGCCAGTCCTCGCGATCGAGGTATTCGTTCATCGACGTGGCGACTTCCACGAGCGTGCGGCGATCCCGGCGCAGGCGTCCGTGTTGCTCGCGGTAGACGATGTAGGCACGCATGGACAGGAAATACCCGGCGTCCATCAACACCCGCTCGACCCGGTCCTGGATCTGCTCGACGTTCAACCGCGCCTGCCCTTCCAACCGCGCCAGCACCGCCTCAAGCAACACCTCGGCCTCGGCTTCGGCGTACTCGCCGGTGGCCTTGCCAGCGGCAATCAGCGCCTGGCGGATCTTGTCCGCATCAAAGGCAACCACACTGCCGTCGCGCTTGTGCAAGCGGTTACAGCCTACTGAGATCAACGTGCTCTGCATTTTGGCTCCAGACACTACATATAGGTGTTTTTTTTCTTTCACACACAACATGCAGTAGAGAATACGTCCCAAGAGATTGCTTGAAATTGACTGATGTCAAGAAAGGACGATGACCTGGAAAGCTATTTCACCAACGCTGAAATCCCGGGGCGAGGGAACTTGCTCCCGCTGGCCTGCAAAGCAGGCCCAAAAAGGCAGGCGACTGCTGCGCAGCCGAGCGGGAGCAAGCTCCCTCGCCACAAAATCCTCTACTTTCAGCCGCCGCTCATGTTCATGAACCGCACGATCTGCACTTCCCCACCGGGGCTGAAGTCATGCTGCAAAGGCTTGCCTTTGAGTGCCTGTCTCACCGTTTGAATAATCGGTTGATCATCCAGCGGATACCGCCGCAGCAAGCCACGTAAATCGAGGGAACTCTCCTGGCCCAGGCACAGCAGCAAGCGCCCTTCGACGGTCATGCGCACGCGGTTGCAACTGGCGCAGAAGTTGTGGGTGTTGGGCGAAATAAAACCGATCCGGGTGTCAGGATGACGCTCCAGGCGCACGTAGCGCGCCGGCCCGCCACTGTTTTCAGTGCTGTCGAGCAGGCGATGGTGGCGAGAGATCTCGGCCCGGACCTCATCGCTGGAACAGAACGATTCGCCTCGGGACCGTCCAACCTCGCCCAAGGGCATTTCCTCAATGAAACTGATATCGATACGCTGATCGATGGCGTATTGCACCAGCGCCGGGACTTCATCGAAGTTGCGCTCCTTCATCACCACGCAGTTGAGCTTGATCCGCTCGAACCCGGCGACCTTCGCCGCCTCGATACCGGCCAGCACCCGGTCCAGATCGCCGTTGCGGGTGATCGCCCGAAAGCGCTCGCCGTCCAGGCTGTCAAGGCTGATGTTCATGCGCTTGACCCCGGCATCCACCAATGGCCGGGCCAGTCGGCCCAACTGCGAGCCATTGCTGGTCATCACCAATTCCCGCAGGCCGGGCAATGCCGCGATGTCGCGACACAGCCCGACGATGCCCGGACGAATCAGCGGCTCGCCACCGGTCAGGCGAATCTTCCTCACGCCCAAGCCGACGAACAGCCGCGCCAGGCGCTGCAACTCCTCCAGGGTCAACACTTGCTGACGCGGCAGGAAAGTCATGTTTTTCGCCATGCAATACACACAGCGAAAATCACAACGATCGGTCACCGACATCCGCAAATAATCGATCTGGCGCCCAAATCCGTCCTGCAATACCGCGCTCATGAAGATCTCCCGATTGAGCCATGCTCACTGCACCAGTGGCGAGTCGGCGCCCTGAAGATGAATGCCACGGATGTCCGCCGCACCGATCAGGGTTTGCAGGTATTGCACCAGCGCCTTTTGCCAAACGCCCTGCTGCAACTGGGTGCGAATCGCCGTCGCCACGGCCTCGTAAGGCAACGCCTGGCCTTCGATGCGCTGGTCGATGCTGATCACGTGCCAGCCATAGCGACTTTCCAGCGGTTTGCTGGCCAGCCCCGCCGGCAAGGTGAACAACTGGCGCTCCAGCTCCGGCACGGTCTGGCCCTTGCTGATCTGTCCCAGCGAACCACCCTGCTCCTTGGACGGGCACGCCGAATACTTCTGCGCCAGCTCGGCGAAACTCCCCGGAAACTGATCCAGCCGTTCCAGCAGCAACTCGGCCTGGACATGGGCCAGGCTGCGGGCCTCGGCATCGTCCGGCGCGCATTCGAGCAGGATGTGCCGAACCGCCAGCAACGGCGCGCTGTGGAAGCGCGCGCGGTTGCTTTGGTAATAACGCAGGCAGGTGGCCTCGTCACACTGCGGCACCTGCACCTCGCGTTCGAGCAACAGCCGCGTAGCCGCTTCTTCTTCGTTTTCCCCGGCACCGACCTGCAACGCCAGACCCAGCTCGGCGATACGCTGCTGGAGCAATTGGCGAATCACCAAAGCCCGGGCCGCTTGGTAGACCGCCTCCTCGCGGCTGTCAGCCGGGTGATACTGCAACTCCTGAGCCATCGCCTGCGGGGTGATCGACACCCCATTGACGCTGATGATCGGCCATTCCTGCTCACTGCTGGCAATCAATGGAGGGGCTTCTTCGCTCATCACGGGCTCGGCCTGGACGGGCTCGAATGCCACCGCCCCGACCGGTTCTACCTCGACTGCCGGCGCGGCTTTCGCCGAGGAACCGCAACCACCGCCACCACTACCGCCACCACATCCGCATCCACTCGCCATGATCTTCTCCTCAGAACTTCTGCCGAACGATTTGATAACGACGTCCCAGGTACCAGACCGGCGCACTGACGATGTGGACGAGACGGGTGAAGGGGAACAACACGAACAGGGTCAGGCCCAGCAGCACATGAAGCTTGTAGACCAGGCCCACCGGTGCCATCGCCGTGGCGGCTTCCACCGGTTTCAACAGCACGGTGTTCTGCGCCCAGTCGGCTAGCATCACCATCACCGAACCGTCCATGTGCGCGGTCGAGGCGACAATGGTCATCAATCCCAGCACCAGCTGCACCAGCAGCACCACCAGCACCAGGATGTCCGACGCATTGGAGGTAGCACGAACCCGTGGGTCGGTCAGGCGCCGGTTGAGCAGCATCAGCAAACCGACCAGGCCGAGCACGCCGAAGAAGCCACCGGAAACCATCGCCAGCAACTGCTTGTTCTCGGTGCTCAGAAAGTGGTGGTAAACCGCCGAAGGCGTCAGCAGCCCGACGAAATGCCCGGCCAGCACAAACAGCACACCGATGTGAAACAGGTTGCTGGCCACGCGCATGCCGCGCTTGTTCAGCATCTGGCTGGAACCGGCCTTCCAGGTGTACTGGGACAGGTCGAACCGCGCCCAGCTACCGATCAGGCAGATTGCCAGGGCCACATAGGGGTAGACCCCGAACAACAACAGATCCCATTTAGACATTGCCCACCTCCCCGGCGGGCGCTGCGGCCCGCCCTTCATGCTGAAAATCCACCCAGTGCAGCGGCACCGCACTTTCGTCCCGTGCCTTGCCCGGCGCGCTTGGCAGCGAACTGCAACGGTCTTGCTGCTCGGCCTTCATGAAGTCCACCGCCTCTTCCTCCCAGACCTTGTCCAGGGCTTCGAGAGAGTCATCCCGCGGTTCGGCCTTCACTTGCTCACGCAGCTCGGCTACCGCCACCTGGGGCTCGGCCCCGGCGATTTGCAGCAAGGCCCGGAAGCAACTGGCGTAGGCGCTTTCACGCTCTTCCAGGCGCGCCGCGAGCAAGGCCAGCAGGTGCGCGACATCGGCCAGGCCCTCGCGGGCCTCGAGGTCTTCGCGGGTAGACAAGAACTCCAGGTACAGCGGGATGTAGTCGGGCAGCTCCTTGACGCCGATGGCGAAACCGGCCTCCTCGTACTGGGCCATCATGTCGACCATGGCCTGGCCGCGGTCACGGGATTCGCCGTGGACGTGTTCGAACAGCAGCAGCGACAGCGAACGGCCTCGACCGAACAACGCGCCGTAGTGCTCCTGGCCGTCCATCAGGTCCTGGCCGCAGATCAGTTCCAGCAACTCGAACAACCCGGCGCGTTGGGCGGGACTGATTTCCCGCGCCTGGACAATCGCCTGTTCCAGCTCGTCGCGGCCGGCCACCAGGTTTTCGGTCGGATAGTCCAGCAGCAACGAAATCACTTTGAGAATGCGCATGCTCATTCCTCCCACAACTGCACGGTTTTGATCACGTCGCGGCGGTTGGCTTTCTTGCCACCGAACATGTTGGTGTCGGAGCTGCCACTGCAACCGCTGCCGAAGCTGAAGCCGCAACCGGAGCGTTCGGCGAACGCATCGCTCATGGCGTCTTCACGGTGGGCGCTCGGCACCACGAAACGGTCTTCGTAGTTGGCGATGGCCAGGTAGCGGTACATCTCTTCCACCTGGTTCACGCTCAAGCCGACGTCGGCCAGTACTTGCAGGTCCTGCACGCCGTCGACTTGCTCGGAACGCTTGTAGGCGCGCATCGCCAGCAAGCGTTTCAGCGCAAGCTTGACCGGTTTTTCATCGCCGGCGGTGAGCATGTTGGCCAGGTAGCGCAGCGGGATACGCAGGCTGTCGACATCCGGGATCACCCCGTTCATGCCCACGGTGCCGGCGGCCGCAGCGTTCTGGATCGGCGACAATGGCGGCACGTACCAGACCATCGGCAAGGTGCGGTATTCCGGGTGCAGCGGCAGGGCGAGTTTCCAGTCCACGGCCATTTTGTAGACCGGCGAGCGCTGCGCCGAATCGATCACCGACTGCGGCACGCCATCGGCCAGGGCCTGGCGAATCACCGCCGGGTCGTTCGGGTCGAGGAAGATTTCCAGTTGCTTCTCGTACAGGTCCTGTTCATTGGCGGTGCTCGCCACTTCGCTGATGCGGTCGGCGTCATACAACAACACGCCGAGGTAACGAATCCGGCCAACGCAGGTTTCAGCACAGACGGTCGGCATCCCGGCTTCGATGCGCGGGTAGCAGAAGATGCATTTTTCCGACTTGCCGCTCTTCCAGTTGAAGTAGATCTTCTTGTACGGGCAGCCGCTGATGCACATGCGCCAGCCGCGGCACTTTTCCTGGTCGATGAGGACGATGCCGTCCTCCTCGCGCTTGTAGATCGCACCGCTCGGGCACGATGCCGCGCACGCTGGGTTCAGGCAGTGCTCGCACAGGCGCGGCAGGTACATCATGAAAGTGTTTTCGTACTCGCCGTAGATGTCCGCCTGGATCTTGTCGAAGTTCTTGTCCTTGCGTCGCTTGGCGAATTCAGTGCCAAGAATTTCCTCCCAGTTAGGGCCCCACTCGATCTTCTCCATGCGCTTGCCGGACACCACCGAACGTGGTCGCGCGGTAGGCTGGTGCTCGCCCAGCGGCGCGGTGTGCAGGTGCTGGTAGTCGAAGTCGAACGGTTCGTAGTAATCGTCCAGGCTCGGCAGGTCCGGGTTGGCGAAGATGTTCGCCAACACGCGGAACTTGCCGCCGATGCGTGGGTTGATCGAGCCGTCGGCGTTGCGGACCCAGCCGCCCTTCCACTTGTCCTGGTTCTCCCACTCCTTGGGATAGCCGATGCCTGGCTTGGATTCGACGTTGTTGAACCAGGCGTATTCCATGCCTTCACGGCTGGTCCAGACGTTCTTGCAGGTAATCGAGCAGGTGTGGCAGCCGATGCATTTGTCCAGGTTCAGGACCATGCCGATTTGTGAGCGAATCTTCATCTCAGTTCTCCTCGATATCAGTCGGCAGTGGACGCGGCAAATCATCGCCACTGGAACCGTCGAGCCAATCGACCTTGACCATCTTGCGCACCACGACGAATTCGTCGCGGTTGCAACCGACCGTGCCGTAATAGTTGAAGCCGTAGGCCTGTTGGGCGTAGCCACCGATCATGTGGGTGGGCTTGAGCACCACGCGGGTCACCGAGTTATGGTGGCCGCCACGGGTCTTGGTGGTTTCCGAACCGGGCACGTTCACGATCCGTTCCTGGGCGTGGTACATCATCACCATGCCTTCCTTGACCCGTTGGCTGACCACCGCCCGGGCGGTCAGCGCGCCGTTGGCGTTGAAGCATTCGATCCAGTCGTTGTCCTCGATCCCGGCGCGCTTGGCGTCGATTTCCGAGAGCCAGACAATCGGTCCGCCACGGCTCAAGGTGAGCATCAGCAGGTTGTCGCTGTAGGTGCTGTGGATGCCCCATTTCTGGTGCGGGGTGATCCAGTTCAGGACGATCTCGGTCTCGCCATTGCTGCGCTTGCCCTTCACGCCTTCGATGGTGCGGGTGTTGACCGGTGGCCGGTAGCTCATCAATTGCTCGCCGAACGCCTGCATCCACGGGTGATCCTGGTAGAACTGCTGGCGACCGGTGATGGTGCGCCATGGGATCGACTCATGGACGTTGGTGTAGCCGGCGTTGTAGCTCACATGATCGTCTTCCAGGCCGGACCAGGTCGGGCTGGAAATGATCTTGCGCGGCTGGGCCTGGATGTCACGGAAGCGAATCGCCTCGTGCTCCTTCGAAACGGCCAGGTGGCTGTGGTCGATGCCGGTGAATTCCGACAGCGCCGCCCAGGCTTTCACCGCGACATGGCCGTTGGTTTCCGGGGCCAGGGACAGGATCACTTCGGCGGCGTCGATGGCGCTGTCGATTTTTGGCCGGCCTTGGCTGATGCCCGCGTCGACTTCCTTGTGGTTCAGCTCACCGAGGAATTTCACTTCGGTGTCGGTGTTCCAGTTGATGCCCTTGCCGCCGTTGCCGAGTTTTTCCAGCATCGGGCCCAGGGAGGTGAACTGCTTGTAGATGTTCGGGTAGTCGCGCTCCACCACGTGCAGGTTCGGCGCGTTCTTGCCCGGTTGCGGGGCCACCCCGGCGCTCTTCCAGTCAGTGCCGCCAAACGGCTGGGCCAGCTCGCCGACGCTGTCGTGCAGCAACGGTACGGTGACCAGGTCTTTTTCCACGCCCAGGTGACCGACCGACATGGCCGAAAACGCCTTGGCGATGCCTTTGTAGATTTCCCAGTCCGAACGCGATTCCCAGGCAGGATCAATGGCGGCCGACAGTGGGTGAATGAACGGGTGCATGTCCGAGGTGTTCATGTCGTCTTTTTCGTACCAGGTGGCGGTCGGCAAGACGATGTCGGAATACACGCAGGTCGAGGACATGCGGAAGTCCAGGGTGGTCACCAGGTCGAGCTTGCCAATGGCGCCCTCGTCGACCCATTCGGCTTCGGTGGGCTTGCACTCGGTGCTATGGCCGATGTCTTCGTTCATCACGCCGTTCCTGGTACCGAGCAAGTACTTGAGCATGTACTCGTGGCCCTTGCCCGAAGACCCGAGCAGGTTGGAACGCCAGATGAACATGTTGCGCGGGAAGTTCACCGGGCTGTCCGGTTGCTCGCAGGCAAAGCGCAGCGAACCGTCCTGCAGCGACTTGACCACGTAGTCCTTCGGCTCAAGACCCGCCGCCGCGGCGTCACGGCAGATATTCAGCGGGTTGGTGTTGAGCTGCGGTGCGCTCGGCAACCAACCGGCGCGTTCGGCGCGGATGTTGTAGTCCAGGGCGTGCTCGGGGAACTGCGACTTGTCCGCCAAGGGCGAGAGCACATCGTGCATGCTCATCTTCTCGTGGCGCCATTGCGAACTGTGGCCGTAGAAGAAGCTGGTGCCGTTCATCTGCCGTGGCGGACGGTTCCAGTCCAGGCCAAAGGCCAGGGGCAGCCAGCCGCATTGCGGACGGAGTTTTTCCTGGCCGACGTAGTGGGCCCAGCCGCCGCCGGTCTGGCCGACGCAACCGCAGAGCATGAGCATGTTGATCAGCCCGCGGTAGTTCATGTCCATGTGGTACCAGTGGTTCATCGCCGCACCGACGATGATCATCGAGCGTCCACGGGTCTTGTCGGCGTTGTCGGCAAATTCACGGGCGATCTGGATGGCCTTCTCGCGGCTCACACCGGTGATGTGTTCCTGCCAGGCCGGGGTGCCGGGCACCGAGGCGTCGTCATAGTCCTTGGCAACGTTGGCGCCGCCCAGGCCACGGTCGATCGCCAGGTTGGCCGCCGACAGGTCGAACACGGTGGCGACTTTTGCCACGCTGCCATCGGCCAGCACCACACTGTGCACCGGCACCCGGCGGAACTGCACCGCGTCACCGGCCACATGCTGGAAGTATTCCTGGGCTTCTCCGGCGAAGTACGGGAACGCTACCTCGGCGACGTCGCCGCCGATCAGGCTCAGCTTGAGGTCGATCTCGCGCCCCTCGCCGCCTTCACGGGGCAGGATGTTCCACTTGCCCTTCTCGCCCCAGCGATAGCCGATGGAGCCTTGGGGCGAAACCAGCTCGCCGTTGGCGTCCAGGGCGATGGTTTTCCATTCCGGGTTGTTGTCCTGGCCGAGGTTGTCGGTCAGGTCGCTGGCCCGCAGGAAACGGTCCGGCTGGTAACCCGCGCCCGGCGCCGCGCCGAGCATCGGCTTGAGCATCACCAGCACCGGCAGGTCGGTGTAGCGCTTGGCGTATTCGGTGAAATAGGCGCTCGGTTTGTCCAGGTGGAATTCTTTGAAGATCACATGGTTGAAGGCCTGGGCCAGCGCGGCGTCGGTGCCCTGCTTGGGGTTGAGCCACAGGTCGGTGAGCTTGGCGACTTCCGAATAGTCCGGGGTAATCGCCACGGTCTTGGTGCCCTTGTAGCGCACCTCGGTGAAGAAGTGCGCGTCGGGGGTACGGGTCTGCGGGACGTTGGAGCCCCAGGCAATGATGTAGTTGGAGTTGTACCAGTCGGCCGATTCCGGCACATCGGTCTGCTCGCCCCAGACCATCGGCGAGGCTGGCGGCAAGTCGCAATACCAGTCATAGAAGCTCAGGCACACGCCACCGATCAGCGACAGGTAGCGTGAGCCGGCCGCATAGCTGACCATCGACATGGCCGGGATCGGCGAGAAACCCACCACCCGGTCCGGGCCGTGTTCCTTGATGGTGTAGACGTTGGCCGCGGCGATGATCTCGTTGACTTCTTCCCAGTTGGAACGGATGAAGCCACCCATGCCGCGCTTGCTCTTGTACGAGTCGGCCTTGGCCTTGTTCTCGACGATGCTGGCCCAGGCTTCCACAGGCGGCAGGGTCTGCCGGGCTTCGCGCCAGAGTTTGAGCAACGGCTTGCGGATTTTCGGGTACTTGAGCCGGTTGGCGCTGTAGATGTACCAGCTGTAGCTCGCGCCACGCGGGCAGCCGCGTGGTTCGTGGTTGGGCAGGTCGTTGCGGGTGCGCGGGTAGTCGGTCTGCTGGGTTTCCCAGGTGATCAGGCCGTTCTTGACGTAGATTTTCCACGAGCACGAACCGGTGCAGTTCACCCCATGGGTGGAACGCACGATCTTGTCGTACTGCCAGCGCGAACGGTAGACATTCTCCCAGTCGCGGGACTCCTTGCGGGTCTCGCCGTGGCCATCGGAAAACTCGCCTTGCTTGCGGTTGAAGTACCGCAGTTGATCCAGTAAATGACTCACAGTGTCTTCCTCTCAGGCTTGCTCCGCGGGGTCTGCGCCCCGCCCGCAATAGTTGAATTCGTCTTAGCAGGGTGTCGCCGCGCCTTTGCGGGCGTACCACCACCAGGTCACCACGATGCAGCTCAGGTAGAAGCCGACGAACATGTAGAAGGCCATCTCCGGGCCGCCGGTCAGGGCCATCGAAGTGCCGAAGGATTTAGGGATGAAGAAGGCTCCGAAGGCGCCCATGGCCGAGCTGAAACCGAGCACGGCGGCCGATTCCTTACCGGCGTTCTTGAGCGCTTGCTCACGCACCTCGGGCTTTGTCCCAAGGGCGGCTTTTTCGTGCAGGGTGCGGAAGATCACCGGGATCATGCGGAACGTCGAACCGTTGCCCACGCCAGTGGTGATGAACAGCAACATGAACATGCCAAGGAAGCCGTAGAAGCTGCCGCCCTCACCGCCTTTGGGCAGAAAGTGCAAGACGCCGAACACCATCACGATCATCAACACGAAGTTCCACAGGGTGACTTTCGCGCCACCGAGCTTGTCCGCCAGCCAACCGCCCAACGGCCGTACCAACGCGCCCACCAGCGGGCCGAGGAAGGCGAATTTAAGCGCGATGACTTCCGGGAACGAGGTCTTGATCAGCAGCGGGAACGCGGCGGAGAAACCGATGAACGAACCGAAGGTCGCCAGGTACAGCCAGCACATCAGCCAGTTGTGCTTACGCTTGAAGATCACCGCCTGCTCGCTGAACGATGCGCGGGCGCTGGACAGGTCATTCATGCCGAACCAGGCAATCAGGGTCACGGCGAGGATGAACGGCACCCAGATGAAACCGGCGTTCTGCAACCACAGCGAGCTGCCGTCCGCCAGCACTTGGGGCTGGCCGCCCATGAAGCCGAACACACCGAAGGAGATCACCAGCGGCACGCAGAACTGCATCACCGACACGCCCAGGTTACCCAGCCCGGCATTCAGGCCCAGGGCAGTGCCCTGTTGGGATTTCGGGTAGAAGAAGCTGATGTTGGACATGCTCGAGGCGAAGTTGCCGCCACCGAAACCGCAGAGCAATGCGATCAGCACGAACACGCTATAGGGCGTGGACGGATCCTGCACCGCGAAGCCCATCCACAGCGCCGGTGCCAGCAAGGAGGCGGTGCTCAGGGCCGTCCAGCGACGGCCGCCGAAGATCGGCACCATGAACGAATAGAAGATACGCAACGTGGCGCCCGACAGCCCCGGCAACGCCGCCAGCCAGAACAACTGGTCGGTGGTGAAACTGAAGCCGATGGCGTTCAGGCGCACGATTACCGTGCTCCAGACCATCCACACGGCGAAGGCCAACAGCAGCGCCGGGATCGAAATCCACAGGTTGCGCCGGGCCGTCAGTTTGCCGCTGCGCCCCCAGAATGCAGGGTCTTCCGGGCGCCAGTCATGAATGACCGGGCCCTTTTCAGGCGTTTGCAGAACGGACATGTTCTTCTCCTTGGGCAATGCTGGAAAACGGGGATTGGCTGGCGGGTGGTTGTTTGCCCAGCAACGGGCGCTTGCGCACCTCGCTGAGGTACATCCAGATCAACGAGACCCAGACCACGCCGTAGAGCAACATGAAGCAGGACGAGCGCACGCCGGTGAGGTCCACCAGAGCGCCGAACATGATCGGCAGCACGAAGCCACCCAGGCCGCCGGCCAGGCCGACGATGCCGGACACCGCGCCCATGTTCTTCGGGTAGTCATTGGCGATGTATTTGAAGACCGAGGCCTTGCCGAACGCGAAGGCGATGCCCATCACGAACAGCAGCACGGTGAACAGCGTAGCGTTGAGGCCGATGTGGAAATCGACGACGCCGTTGACGGTCTGCACTTGCAGTTGCGTCTGCGGATACGACAGCAGGAACAGGCAAATCCAGCTCACCCATAGCACCCACCAAGTCACGCTCTGGGCGCCCCAACGGTCGGACATCCAGCCGCCAACGGCCCGCAACACGCCACCGGGCAGGGAGAAACACGCCGCCAGCAGCGCCGCGCTTTGCAGGCTGAAGCCGTATTCCTGCACGTAGTATTTGGTCATCCACAAGGCCAGGGCCACGTAGCCACCGAAGACGATCGAGTAGTACTGGCAGTAGCGCCACACGGCCGGGTCCTTCAATGCCTTGAGTTGCTCGCGCAGACTGGCGCCCCCGGCGCTGCGGTGTTCTTTCTTCTCGGCGGTGAGGAACCAGAACAGCAAAGCCGTGATGAACAGGATGGCGCTGAACACCTTCGGTACCAAGTGCCAGGTGCCCAGCGCGATCAGGGCTGGGGCGAGGAACTTGGTCACGGCGGCACCGGCGTTGCCCGCGCCAAACACGCCCATGGCGAAGCCCTGGTTATGCTGGTCGAACCACTTGGCGACGTAGGCAATGCCCACCGAGAACGAGCCGCCGGCCAGGCCGACGAACAGGCCCAGCACGAGGAACTGCCAATAGGCCGTGGCGAGGGTGATCAGGTAAAGCGGCAACACGCAGGACAGCATCAGCAGGAAGAACACGATGCGCCCGCCGAAGCGGTCGGTGAGCAGGCCCAGGGGCAGGCGCACCAGCGAACCAGTGAGCACCGGCGTCGCGGCCAACAGGCCGAACTGGGTTTCGTTGAGGGCCAGCAGCTCCTTGATCGGAACGCCGAGCACAGCAAACATCATCCAGACCATGAAGCACACGGTGAAGGCCAAGGTACTCATCCCCAGTACCAGCCCTTGTTGCACTTGCGCTCGCATCACGCTGCACCCCAGTCAATTCGTTGAGGGCAGACTAGTGATGCCTACCCCGCGAAAACTTGACCTGGGTCAACGTGGCCCAGGGGGCCATTGGCCTATGCTTGGCCCGCCTACCTCCAAGGAGGTAGACCCTGACATCGATAAAAACCTTTGTTTATCAATGCCTTGAGATAGTCAGCCAAAGCTTTCATGGAAACGGAACGGCCGACAACTCTTTAGAGGTAGTGCGCCCAGGATCGGCGGCTACACCCCAGATCCAGGCGTCGCTCATGTTCGAGTTGCAGATTTTCATGCGCAGTCAGCCTCAATGATGAGCTGGCTGCGCAGCTCCCTGCCCGCTCGCGCCGGGCTGGCGGTGATCCTGATCGCCATCCTGGCCCTGGCCAGTTCCTTGAGCGCTGGATTGATCGCCTGGTTCAGCCAGGGCGACGCGGCAGCTATCAACACCGCCGGCTCGGTGCGCATGGAGACCTACCACCTGAGCTGGAAACTGGCGGCGGGAGCCAACGACGATATCCCGGTGATTATCGACAGCCTGCAGCAGCGCCTCGACAGTCCATCGCTGCGGGCAGTGCTTGAAGACGGACCGCAAACGTCCCTGCACAAGAGCTATCGCGACCTGCTGCAACGCTGGAACCAGACTTTGCGTCCGGCCATCGAACGCGGCGACTCGGCATTCTTCCAGACCAGCGCCAGCTCGTTCGTCGAGCAGCTGGACCAGTTCGTCACCCTGCTGCAACGCCAGAGTGAACATAAACAAGGCTGGCAACAGGCAATCCAGGGCATCGCACTGTTCAGCACCATGATCATCCTGCTGATCGGCCTGTACGAATTGCAATACGGGGTGGTCACGCCGTTGCAGGAACTGGTGGACGCCACCCAGCGTTTTCGCCGTGGCGAATTCCAGGTGCGGGTCAACCATCAGTCCGAAGATGAGCTGGGCCAGTTGGCGACGAGTTTCAACACCATGGCCGAGACGATCGAGCAATCCCACCGCACCCTGCAAAACCAGGTGCAGCAGAAAACGTTGAACCTGCAACAAGCCAACGGCGCGCTCGAATTGCTCTACCAGAGCAGTCGCAGCCTGGCGACGCGCCAGGCCAATGCCGAGGGCCTGGATGAGCTGATCCGACGGTTCCAGCAGCGCTTGCCCGGCCTGCGCCTGACGCTATGCCTGCAAGGGCAATTGCAGGCACCGGCCAGGCACCTGTTGGCCCTGCATGGCGCCGCCAGCCGCCAGGTCTGTGCCAGCAGCGATTGCGCCAGTTGCCACAAACACAACGCCGCGCGTCCGCAAGCTTTCAGCATCAGCAACCAGGGCAATGAACTGGGTGAACTCAAGGCGCATTTTGTCGATGGCCATGCGGCCCAACCGTGGGAAACCGCGTTGATCCAGGCCTTGGCCAATCTCATCGGCACCACGTTGTCACTCAAGCGCCAGCGTGAACAGGACCATCGCCTGTTGCTGCTCGACGAGCGCACGATCATCGCCCGGGAACTGCACGACTCCCTCGCCCAGGCCCTGTCGTATATGAAGCTGCAAGTCAGCCGCATGCAGACGCTGATGCGTCGCGGCGAACCGGTGCAGACCTTGGAGGCTGTCACTGGCGAGCTGCGTGAGGGACTCAACAATGCCTATCGCCAACTGCGCGAATTACTGACCACCTTTCGCTTGCAGATACGCGACGACGGGCTGGTCGAGGAGCTCCAGGACACCGCCGAGGAATTCTCCAACCGGGGCGACTTCAAGGTGCACCTGTTCATCGATACCCTGGCCTTCGAGCTGACGGCCAGCGAGCAAATCCACATTCTGCAAATCACCCGTGAGGCGCTGTCCAACTGCCTGCGCCACGCCCACGCAGAAAACGCCTGGCTGGAACTGCGCCAGGATGGCGAGACCGTGCGCCTGTCCATCGAAGACGACGGCCGGGGTTTCAGCGGTGAGGTGGACCAGCGCGAGCACCACGGCCTGAACATCATGAACGAACGCGCCCGCAGCCTGCGCGGCGAACTGCAGATTCTCTCCCGAACGCCCCAGGGCACCCGTATCCAGGTGTGCTTCCAACCGGAATTCCTGGGGCACCACCCCGAAGGCATCGCAACATGAACGCCCCCCTGCGTCACACCCTGCTGCTGGTCGACGACCACCCGATGATGCGTCGCGGAATTCGCCAGATGCTCGAACTCGAAGACGATCTGCAGATCGTCGGCGAGGCCAGCCACGGCGAAGAAGCCTTGGCACTGATCGAACCGCTCAAGCCCGACCTGGTGCTGCTGGACAACAACATGCCGCAGATGAATGGCATCGAGACCCTGCGCCGCCTGCGGGCCATGAACTACACCGGCAAGGTGCTGCTGTTCACGGTATCGGACGCCGAGGACGATATCCGCGATGCCCTGCGCCTGGACGCCAACGGTTACCTGCTCAAGGACATGGAACCGGAGCTGTTGATCCAGTACATCCGCGACGCGCTCGGCGGCGCCCTGGTGATCAGTCCCGGCCTGACCCGCGTCATGGCCCAGGCCCTGCGCTCGCCGCCACGCCAAGCCGACGTGGAACTGACCGAACGCGAGCGCCAAGTCCTCAGGACCATCGCCGGCGGCTACAGCAACAAGGTCATCGGCCACAAGCTGGGCATCACCGAAGGCACGGTCAAGGTCCACGTCAAGAACCTGCTGCACAAGCTCGGCCTGCGCTCAAGGGTCGAAGCGGCGGTGTGGGCGATGGAGCATTTGCGCGGGGCGGGCTGAACCCTCTGGAGCCCATGAATTAATACTACCCGTGGCGAGGGAGCTTGCTCCCGCTGGACCGCAAAGCGGTCCTAAAACCTGTAGCCACGGCATGTCAGTCAGAACGCACTTGCTTTTATTCTTTTTTTTAAATCAGCTCAACCGATACCGCAAATCTAATCTTGCCTGAGACAACGAGCCAAGAAACTAAAAGATTTCGGAAACTACTTACAGAAACTCCCGAGACCCATCCTAAGATCCATCCTTAGATAGCACTATACCTTTCCTAAGAACCTGTAAGCCAATTCCCACAATCAGCCCAACTAATTTCAGAAAGCTCGCAACGTCTCCGCGACGACATAAAGTCGCAACATCCTGAAATTAGTTTTAGTTGGCGCAATCTCAAATACCTGCAAATCTCATTGGTGTTGCGCAACAAATTTTCTCAACGCAATATTACGGACAGGATAAATGAAATGGGCTCTATAGTTAACGATGCAAACTTCGAGCTTGAACTGGACACAGAAACCGCGGAGAAGTTTTCCGTCATTCTGAACGATGAAAGCCTGATGCACGCCGGTTTTGTGGCACATCAGTCGAATAACAACGTCTTGACGCTGGCTCTGGCTGAAGACGTTAAAGTCGCAGCCTGAATAAACGGGAGGGAAGTCATTCCCTCCCGCTTCCTATTGTGTCGAACATAATGCTTGCTTATACCTTTCATCAGTCAAAGGTGACCAATTATGCACAGACTTAGTTCGAGCCTTCGACGCCGCAGCGCCGAAGAAACATTAAAAATTATCGCCAGCAATATAGCCCCGCGCTTGGGCATTACCCGAGTAACCGACACAACCTGGCTGGACCGTATTGGAATTCCGGTATTTGCCAGTATACGACCCGATGCATTGAAGGGTTCGCTGTGCGTAAATGCTGGTAAAGGCCTCAGATCAGCGGAAGCCAAGATAGGCGCGTACATGGAAGCCATCGAGTTCAGCCTTGCGCAATACAACACGGCGCAACTGAAGCTGTTAAAGACCACGCCGAGGCAACTCATTGAAAGCCACGAAGGACGAATAGTTTTCAATCAGTTCTGCATGTTGTATGGCTTCTCTGCCGATGCTGATTCGCTCGTCATGGCCATCGAAGTTGAGGATGTATTGCGCAAGCAAATGGTGCTTGCACCCGCCGAACTGGTGTTCATTCCCTACCCCGAAAACCCCGGGCAACAACTCTTCGGGGAAAGCTCCAGTGGCTTGGCTTCAGGCAATGACCTGGTGGAAGCCTCGGTACACGCTGTTTGCGAACTCATGGAGCGCGATGTTCAAGCCTTTAATCACCTGCATGACCGCTCCTGCCTCGTCAATCTGGACCGCTACTGCGCAGAAACCGACTCCCTCATCAATAAAATCAATGACGCGGGATTAAGCCTGTCGGTTCGTTACACAGAGAACTGTTTTGGCCTGGCCTACTTTCAGGCTTTTATCATGGAAGAGTCCTCCCAGGCGCCCATCTCTGTGGCCACCGGTTCAGGGTTACATCCCATCAAGGAAATCGCCTTGATCCGGGCTATCTGCGAGGCGGCCCAAAGCCGTTTAAGCCACATCCACGGGGGCCGGGACGACATCATCGAGCGCGTCAAATACTTCGAGAAGAAGGGCCGTTCGGTCGAACTTCAGGCCATCTCACGGTTGCGTACCGTGGCCACTTCCCGGGATCAGATGATCGATTACTCCTCCATCGACTGCCAGGAAGCCGCGATCCCCACGATCGAATCGGCCTGGGAGTTGCTCATTGAGCGGTTGCAAAGTATCGGGCTCAGTACCGTGCTAAGGGTTGTGCTCAGTAAAGCGACGGACGACATCGCTGTGGTCAGAATCATTATTCCGGGGCTTGAAGCCTTTGAACCCGGTTTGAAAAGGGTCGGTCCGAGGTTACTTACGTATGTCAAACAAAGCGCTTGAGGCATGCACGCTGTTTGCGGGCCCCTCCCTTCAAGGAATAGACAGTCAATTACTGTGCGGTGATGGCCTGGTGTTACGCCCGCCCGTCAAGCGCGGCGATATCGAACGCCTGGTGGCGCAATCGCCCCCTTCGAACCTCGCCATTGTCGATGGCGTGTTCCATGCTCACCCTGCCGTCGGCCATGCCGAGATACTTGATGCCCTGGGCGCGGGTTGGCGCATCTGGGGATTGTCGTCCATGGGTGCCATTCGCGCCTGTGAAATGGATACGCTGGGAATGACAGGCTTTGGTGAAGTGTATCGACAATTCGCCAGCGATCCCGAGATGTCCGACGACGAAGTGACCCTGATACATCAAGCACAAGAGCCCTTTCTTTCACTCAGCGAACCACTTATTCATATCAGGCAGTTTTTAGGACAGTGGACGACTGAACAGATCATTACGTCAGCACAAGAACAGCACCTACTTCACTACCTGAAAAACATGTGGTACGGACATCGAACACTAAACTGTTTGAAAGAAGCCTTGCTGGCGCTCCCTGTCGCGGAGAAACAAATAGACAACGCCCTGGCCAACTTTTCTGCCTACAGAATAAAGAGCCTGGACTTGATCGATTTTCTCAAACTACAACCATGGACGAGAACGGTGAAACAGAATGTCGCCATCAGAGATACTGTGTGAAATAAATGGCTTGCCCTTTGTGCACCCCATGTTCAATAGCACAAAACTTTTAACGCTCGTCGCCGTTGTACGTAAAAATATCGAGGGAGGCGAGTTACCTTTAACCACCTATTTGCAACCAGACTTTGCCACTACACTGTATATTCGGCACGTCGAAGGTGCGCCCGTGTTTCCACCCCATCAAGCGCTGGGTAACGCCGAGCAGATCATGTTGGCCGAAGCGAAGAGCAACCTCAAAGCCTTGCTGCCGGAATGGCCCAGATTACTGGACCTGCCGGTTAATATACATAAGTTGCTAACTCAACAAGTCAGCCTGACCAATCCTGTGTTGCCGCAACAAATGTTTCTGGGCGAAGCCGCGTTTACCAGCATGACGGACCTTGAAGAGTTACTGGTGCACGAACTGTCCCATATCTGGTCCAGTTTGATCGCTGAGATTTACGACTTCCAGCTCAAGGACAGTTCGAACGACTACATACTGCCATCAGGAACCGGAGGCAAGAACCCTAGGGGTGTCTTGCTGGCTTGCCTGTTTGCGGTCAGCGCCGTGAACTACCACCAGCGGTTGCTGATCAGCGGTTCCGTGCGAGCTCGTCCCGAACGACTCGACTACTTGCATCAGTACTTCCTCAAAAGTCTGGCCACTCTCCAGGCCTCGGCCGAACTGTCCGAAATCGGAAAACTGATCACCTCCAGGCTGGATGCGTTTTCCAGCGACCTGACAACTGACACCATTCAAGGATGACCCATGGCCGTCGTACACTTTCCCCGGCAGTTCATGCACTACACCGAACAGCATAAAACACACGTTACGGAGGGCTTGTGTGTCAGCGATGTGCTGAACAACCTAACCGCACGATTTCCCGATCTGATTGGCCCGGTCTTCTCTGAGGATCTGTACCCGCTGCCGTTCGTGGGGTTGTTCGTCGACGGCATGCTCGTGACTAGTGAGCATGACCGCCGTTGTCCCTTGGACAGTAACGCGCAATTGATTCTGATCAACGCAGTGGCAGGTGGCTGACATGCAATGCAACCTGAAGACGGACACCTCCCGTTACGCCCGCCAAATCATCCTCAGTGAGGTCGGCGCCCAGGGGCAGCAGCGCCTCAAAGACAGCAAGGTGCTGGTGGTCGGCGCCGGGGGGTTGGGCTGCCCGGTACTCCTGTACCTGGCAGGTGCTGGCGTCGGGACGATCGGCGTCGTTGATAACGACATCGTCGACGTGAGCAATCTGCACCGACAAATTCTTTATACGATTGCCGATGTAGGCGACCTGAAAGTGTTGGCAGCCAAGCGCCGCATCAACCAGTTGAACCCCGACATCGTCGTCCACACCGTTGCCACGACGCTGAACCCGGACAACGTGCTGTCGCTGCTGGCGGAATACGACATCATCGTCGACGCCACTGATAACTTCGCCGCCAAATACCTCATGAGTGACGCCTGTATCGAGTGTGAAAAACCGATGATCTATGCCTCAATCAGTCAGTTCGAGGGACAGGTGTCGGTATTTAATTATTACAACCGGCACACTCAACAATGGGGGCCGTGCTTCCGGGATCTGTTCGAAACACCGCCGCCACCGCACTTGACACAAAACTGTTCGGAAGCGGGCATTCTGGGCGTCATACCTGGCTTGCTCGGTTGCTTTCAGGCCAATGAAGTACTCAAGCTCATCCTCCGTGTCGGGGAGCCATTGAGCGGGCAATTGTTGTCTATCGACTGCCTGGACAACACCTTCCACCTGTTGAATATCAACAAAAAAAAACGGGACCGGCCCCCTGCGAGAACACTTGGTGCTACGACCACGCCTGCGTGGCGCGACAGCGACTGGCTATCACCCGACACCCTGCATGACTGGATAGCGACACAAGAGCCATTTCAACTGGTCGATGTGCGCGATGTCAGCGAGCACCAGCAAGGTTCGCTAGGTGGCAGACTGATTCCGCTCAAAGACATCATCAAGCGCCAGGAAGAACTCGAAACCGCCCGCCGTATCGTTTTCTATTGCAAATCCGGCATCAGGAGCAAGGCGGCCCTTCTGGCAGTTCGTACCATCAACCAGGAAGCAGAACTCTATAGCCTTGAGGGTGGCATCGAGCGATATCTGGAGATTTACCCTGATGAACGTTACCCCGTCGTTTTTTGAACGCCCCTGATTGCGCAGCCACCTTATCCGGATCAAAGGTACGTCAATGAGTGCAAATTTTTCTGGCATTACGTGGGGCTTTCCCGGCATCGACCGGCGTCTTCTGAAAGTGCAATTCAGCTTTTTGTTGATGGTTCTGGGGGGACGGTGCAATCAACTGGCGGTGGCCTGGTGGGCCTTGCAGGAAACAGGCTCTGCGCTCTACTTCGCCAACATGATTGCCTGCTCCATCGCGGCGGAGGTGTTAGCCAAACCCCTGCTGGGGTGGCTGGGGGACAAGTACAACAAAATCCTGATCATCAAGGTGGCCTCATGGATCAGCCTGCTGACAGCGCTGTTGATGGTGGTGCTGTCCGCCACGGGGTCGTTCAACCCCTGGACGGTGGGCGCGCTGATGATGATCAGCAGTGCGATCGTCGGCGTACGCGACCCTCTCCAGGCGTCGATCATTCCTTTGTTTGCAGACGACGATAAAGTCTCCCTGGCCTTCCGGACCAAAAGCGTGATGTCGTCCTTTTCCATTCTGCTGGGGCCGGTACTGGCCAGCGGGTTGATTTACGGGTTCGGGATCACGTTAGCCTTTGCCGCCGATTTTTTTGCGATTCTCATCGCCGGGGCGTTGATCGCAACCATCCCAAGCCCCATCGGTGCCACTGACCAAGGCGAAAAAGCCCCGGGTGCCAGCGGCTTCAGCATGATCTATTCCGGCTTCAAAGTGGTTTACGGAGTGAAAGTCGAATTTTACCTGGCCATCATTGCAATGCTGATCAACTTTGCCCTCTTTCCGTTCTTCACCATCCTGATCCCACTGTATGTAAAGGACGTCATCCAGTACCCGGTCACTTACATCGGTCTTCTGGATTCGTGCTTCGGGCTGGGCATTCTGGCGGGCAGTTACAAGATCATCGGCTGGTTATCCGACCGGGTCCCCCGTGACATGTGTGTGTCCGCAGGTTTTGCATTACTGGGGTGCAACCTGGTGGTGGTCGGGACCGTTTCATCGTCGTTCATGGTGCCCGTGGCCTTTTTCTGCGGCGGCGTCGGCCTGATGTTGATTAACATCCCCACCTGCGCTGTGAGGTTGCTGGCAACGCCAAAGCTCCATCGCAACCGGATTTTTGCCACGGTTTCATTTCTGTCTGCGGCGGCCAGCCCCTTGGGCAGTTTCGCGATGAACACCCTGATCGCCTATCTGGGGGTCGCACTGACAATCACGCTGCTGGGCGTCATGGTGCTGCTGTTGTCTCTGCTGGTTTTTCTGGTACCCGACTTCAAATCTTTCATGCGTTCCCAGGATACGCAGCTCGATGATGCCTATCTGGACAAATACCCTAAAGCGTTTGCGTACTGACGTACCTCGCCGTACCCCGCCTCTTACAAACGGAGTTGCCTTTCACCATGCGTCGGCGCCGCAGGCCATCAAGGCGTTGTAATCGGCCAGCAGGTTCGTCACCTCGCCAAGCCGACGTGGAACTGACCGAACGCGAGCGCCAAGTCCTCAGGACCATCGCCGGCGGCTACAGCAACAAGGTCATCGGCCACAAGCTGGGCATCACCGAGGGTACGGTCAAGGTCCACGTCAAGAACCTGCTGCACAAGCTCGGCCTGCGCTCAAGGGTCGAAGCGGCGGTGTGGGCGATGGAGCATTTGCGCGGGGCGGGCTGAACCGAGGTTGATGGATAGGCACCTACCCCGTGGCGAGGGAGCTTGCTCCCGCTGGGCTGCGCAGCGGCCCCTGGTTCAGCCGCTGAGGTGGGTCAGGTCGATCGCATTGAACCTTTTTGGGGTTGCTACGCAACCCAGCGGGAGCAAGCTCCCTCGCCACGAAAATTGCGTCGGCAGTGACGCCTCATCCCTCTTCCGAGGTAGGCCTGCCGAGGCATAGGCCGACTGCGAGTTGGGCCCTACCATGACGGCACGCGGAGGTACGCCATGCTGACCCACCCTTCCATCGTTCTACTGTTGCGTCGTCATCACCTGTTCAGCCAATTGCCGGAACGGGTTTTCGAAGACGTGTGCAACCTGGCCGTACTCAAGCGGCTGCCCTGCAACAGCACCCTCATGCATCAGGGCGACCCGGCCAGGCGGTTCTTCCTGCTGGTCAGCGGCCAGGTCAAATTGTTCCGTGTCACGGGCGAAGGCCAGGAAAACCTGGTGGAAATCATCCAGCCCGGCCAGACCTTTGCCGAGGCCCTGCTGTTCAGCCAGGCCCGTTGTTACCCGGTCAGCGCGGCGGCGATCAAGGACAGCGTGCTGGTGAGCATCGAAGGTACCCATTACCGCAAGGCCCTGGAAGACCAGCCCAAGGTCTGCCTGGCGATCCTGGCCAGCATGAGCATCCACCTGCACCAACGCCTCAAGGACATCGACAACCTGACCCTGGCCAGCGCCAGCCGACGGGTCATCAATTTCCTGTTGCAGGAGCGCGACCCCCGTGACGGCCAGTTGGTGCTGCAAGTATCCAAGCGCTTGGTGGCCTCCAAGCTGGGCATCCAGCCGGAGACCTTTTCACGGATCCTCCATCGTCTGGTCGATGGCGGGTTGATTGCCATGGAGCGACGTAACATTCGCATCCTGGCTGAGGATGAACTGGTGGATTACCAGCAATAACTCGGCAGCCGGCCCTTTAGGGGCCTAGACCCACGCCAATAGATGCCCACCCAAGAACAACTGGTCGAGCCAGAATCCCTGGTGCAGCAACACAATGAACCAGAACACCACCTGGAACGACACCTTGCGGGTCTTGTGGCGAAACAGCTGCTGGGCGAGCAGCGCGCCGGGCCAGCCGCCCGCCAGTTCCACGGCGTGCAGCACGTTCTCCGGGGTGCGCCAGGCGTCGGAACGCGCCTTGCGCTTGTCGCTCCAGTACAACAAAAATGCCACCACACTGACGATGCCATAAGCGACCATCGGCACCCACGACTCGCCTTGCAGCCCGAGCAAGAGCGAGCCGGACAATGGCAAGGCGCAGAGCAACGCAAACACAGCCAGTTTCAATCGCAGGTTCTGCACGGGCCCGCCGGCTTGATGCCCGGCGCGCCTGCCTGAATCGTTCATGGCTTGACCGCTGTCCAGTCCACCCAGCCAAATTGCCAGGTTGCCAGGATCAACAGGCCGAACGCGATCCGATACCAGGCGAACACCGCGTAGCTGTGGCTGGCGATGAAGCGAAGCAACCCCTTGACCGCGATCATGGCAAAGATGAACGCCGTGACGAAGCCAATGGCGAACACCGGGAAGTCCGCCGGGACGAACAGTTCGCGGTATTTGTAGCCCGAATAAACCGCGGCACCGACCATGGTCGGCATCGCCAGGAAGAACGAAAACTCGGTAGCCGTCTTGCGCGACAGGCCGAACAGCAGGCCGCCGATGATGGTTGCCCCGGAGCGGGAAGTGCCGGGAATCATCGCGATGCACTGGGCCAGGCCGACTTTCAGGGCGTCCTTCCACGTCATGTCGTCCACGGTCTCGGCGTGCACGCGGTGTTGGCGCTTCTCGGCCCAAAGCATCACGAAGCCACCCACCACCAGCGCCGCGGCGACGGTGATCGGGTTGAACAGGTAGTGGTGGATCCAGTCGGCAAGCAGTACGCCAAGTATCACGGCGGGGAAAAACGCAATCAGCAGGTTAACGGTAAACCGACGGGCGCTGGGCTGAGTCGGCAAGCCCAGCACCACCTCGAAGATCTTGCGCCGGAATTCCCAGACCACCGCCAGGATCGCCCCGAGCTGGATGATGATATTGAACGCCATCGAACGCTCGCCACCGAACCCCAGCAAGTCAGCGACAACGATCTGGTGCCCCGTGCTGGAAATCGGCAAGAACTCCGTCAGGCCCTCGACCACGCCAAGAATCAGTGCCGAAAAGGCAGTCCACAAATCCATTCATCCCCCAAAAAAGGCCCGTTCGTTCGGGCCTTATCAATATTAAAGCGGTACGCAGGTGCACGCAGCGGCTGCACGATAACCGCGACCTTTCAAAAAAAACCAATGAAAAATCAGAACGGGCTCAGGTTTTGCGCTGCGGGGCCGAAATCCTATCAGACAAGCCCTGATAACGCTGCCGCGTCATGACTCAGGTCAACCACGCCCAGGCGCCGAGCGTTAGAGTGCCGTCGTCGATAATGACAAGAATAAGAAACCGGAGTGACAGCGTATGAATAGCTTGCGCAATGTATCGATCAGCCGACGCTTGTGGCTCATCCTGATCGTGTCCATCGTGATGTTGTTCACGCTGGGGGCGTTCATGCTCAAGCAGATCCACACGGATCTGTATCAGGCCAAAGTGCAGAAGACCCAGCACGTGGTCCAGACCGCCAGTGGCGTGTTGACCTATTACCATGGGCTGGAAACCGCCGGCACTCTGACCCGCGAGGCGGCACAGAAGCAAGCCCTCAGCGCGGTGCGCGGCCTGCGTTATGACCAGAGCGACTACTTCTGGATCAACGACCTGACGCCAGTCATGGTCATGCACCCAACCAATCCGAAACTCGAAGGCCAGAACCTCTCGGCGATCCGTGACCCGAACGGTTATGCGTTGTTCAACGAGATGGTTGCCATCGCCAAGGCCAAGGGCGCCGGCATGATCAACTACCTCTGGCCGAAACCGGGTGCAGAAGCGCCGGTCGGCAAGACTTCCTACGTCAAGTTGTTCGAGCCCTGGGGCTGGATCATCGGCTCGGGTGTCTACGTGGATGACGTGCAAGCCGAATTCCAGTCCCAGTTGATCAAGGCTTCGTTGATCGGGCTGGCAATCACGCTGATCATGAGCCTGTTCTTGACCTTGATCGTACGCAGCATCGTCCGGCCGCTACAGGAAACCGTAAACGCCATGGCCAACATCGCCAGCGGCGAGAGCGACCTGACCCGCACCCTCGATACCCACGGCCAGGACGAAGTCACCCAACTGGCGCGGCACTTCAATGCCTTTACCGCCAAGTTGCGCCAAGTGGTGAGCCAGTTGCAGGTTTCGGCCAGTGAATTGGGACAATCGTCCAACGAACTGGGCAACGATGCCGCGCAAGCCCAGCAGCGCAGCCAACAACAGTCGCAACAAATGGAACTGGTGGCGACCGCCATCAACGAAGTGACCTACGGCGTGCAGGACGTGGCGAAAAACGCCGAACACGCCGCCAGCGAAATGCGCGACGCCGAATCCCAGGCCCAGCAAGGCCAGGTCAATATCGATGGCAGCTTGCAGCAGATCGACCGCCTCTCCCAGACCATCGATCAGGCCGTGGAAGTGATTCGCACCCTGGCCAGCGAAAGCACCCAGATCGGCAGCGTGCTGGAAGTGATCCGCTCGATTGCCGAGCAGACCAACCTGTTGGCGCTCAACGCGGCCATCGAAGCCGCTCGTGCCGGTGAACAGGGCCGCGGGTTTGCCGTGGTGGCCGATGAAGTGCGCCTGCTGGCCCAGCGCACACAAAAATCCACCGCAGAAATCCAGGCCATGATCGAGCGCCTGCAAAATCACTCCGAAGCCGCCGTGAAAGTCATCAGTGACAGCAGCCGCGCCTCGCAACTGACCATCGAGCAGGCCGGCCTCGCGGGCGCGAGCCTCAACGCCATCGGCCAGGCCCTGCGCAACCTCAACAGCCTGAACGCCTCCATCGCCAGCGCCACCCTGCAACAGGCCCACGTCGTGGAAGACATCAACCAGAACGTCACCCAAGCCGCCGGCCTGTCCCACAGCACCGCGGTGGCGGCGGAACAGTCAAGCCTGGCCAGCGCGCGCCTCAAAGGGCTGAGCGAACAGCTCAACGGGCTGCTCAAGCAGTTTCGGGTCTAAGGACTATTTGGGCCCGTATTGATCGTTCCCACGCAGGAGCGTGGGAACGATCGTAATCCCTTGCTCGCCATAGCGGCAGCCCATTCAACATTGGTATTGGAGCTGCCCGCGCCATTACGTTTACAATCCCCGCCCTCTCCGACTTCCCCAAGGAACAACCATGTCCGGGCTTGAACTGTTTGCCGCAGCCCTCGGCGTGATCGCTGTCTGGTTGACCGTCAAGCAGAATCCCTGGTGCTGGCCGATCGGCCTGGTCATGGTGCTGCTGTACAGCTGGATTTTCTTCGAGGTGAAGTTGTACTCCGACATGCTGTTGCAAGGGGTCTATGCCGTGCTGCAACTGTACGGCTGGTGGCAGTGGACCCGCGCTGGCGGCAACCATCACGGACGGCAGGTGACGCGCCTCGGCGGACCCTCGGTGTTGCTCGGCCTGGCCATCGGTGCGGCGGGCAGCTTGCTGTTGGGGGGCGCCATGGCGCAGTGGACCGATGCCGCCCAACCCTGGCTCGACGCGGCGCTCACCGGTTTCAGCCTGGTCGCCCAATGGTGGATGGCGCAGAAACGCGTGCAGTGCTGGCCGCTGTGGATCGTCCTGGATGTGATTTTCGTTGGCCTGTTCATCTACAAGGGCCTGCACCTTACCGCCGCGCTCTATGCCCTGTTCACCCTGCTGGCCGTGCAAGGCTGGCGGGAATGGCGCGCCGACCCGGCGCTGCGCACATGAAAGTGGTGGTGCTGACCGGCCCGGAATCCAGCGGCAAGAGTTGGTTGGCGGGGCAGTTGCAGGCGCACTTCGGTGGCGTGCGGGTAGATGAGTACGTGCGCTATTTCATGCAACGAACCCAGCGTGATACCTGCCTGGCCGACATCCCCGACATCGCCACCGGGCAACTGGCCTGGGAAGATGCGGCCCGCGCCAGGCAGCCAGCATTGCTGATCCTCGACACTCACCTGCTGAGCAATATTCTCTGGAGCCGGACCCTCTTTGGCGATTGCCCGGACTGGCTCGAACCGGCCTTGCTGGCACGCCACTACGACCTGCACCTGCTGCTCAGCCCCGAGCAGGTCGAATGGATCGGCGATGGTCAGCGCTGCCAGCCAGCGCTGACGGAACGGCTGGCGTTTTTCGAGGCAATCGAGCACTGGCTGATGCGCCATCGGCAAGCGTTCCTCAAAGTCGAGGGCGACTGGGCGCAGCGTCGCGAGCAGGTGTTTGCAGCGGTTTCCCACCTCCTCCAGGCTTGAGATGTTTCATCCCTGAAACATCACGACGGCCTCAAACCCGGATCCAGCGCCACCTCCCGGCGTTCCGGCCCTGACTGTCAAGTCACTGAAACACCCTGCCCCGTGGCTGGAATCATAGCCAAACGACAGCAGATGGCCCTTTGCAGCCCATGAGGCTGTCTCAACGATGAAACAGGTTTCGCCATGGAAACCTTCCTCATCAGCCAAGCCATTGAAACCATTGATTTTCCAGAATCCGGCACAACACCTGCTCTTCCCCTTCGCAACGCTGACTAGGGCCAGCGTCCAGTGAAGAAGGAAATGATGTCATGGGGACTTTCAACAGAAGCTTGACCTGTCTGTTGGTGATTGGCTGCGCCGCCGGCGCGACGCTCAGCCTACCGGTGCAGGCCGAGGGCAACGGCATCATCGTACTCGACCGCGACGTGCAACCGGTTCATATCGGGCGTAACGGTGGCAAAGATCCCTACCCGACCACCGTCAATGCCAATCCATCCGATCGAATCAACCAGGCGACTGCCAGTACCGAGCTGAGCGACGGCGATTTCGCCGGGGTCGCCAGCGGTTCGACGATCCGCAACACCGTCAATCCGAATACCGGCGTGCAAGGTCTCAATGTCGTGACCAACCCTAACGGCATGCCCGGCATGAACGCCGGTCATGGTGGCGGAAGCGGCGGCGCGATCTCGGGCACCATCAATCGCTCGCTGAGTTCCGGCCTGGCCCCTTTGGGTCGGCTGGCGGGAGGCCAGTGAGATGAATCCGACCTGGCTCGCTCTCGCCCTGCTCGGCTCATCCACCGTGCTCGCCGATCCCGGCGTGGCGGTCACCAGCCATGCCGACCTGCAGAATTCCGGTGGCCGCTACACCGGCAATTTCAACGTCAACCAGGCCGCTGGTGACCAGATCCAGCAGACCAATACCCGCGCCATCGCCATCGGCACCAGCGCCCGGGCCACCACGGTCGTGCGCCAACGCCTCGACACGGCGGCCAGCCAGTCAATGAACGCGAGCGCGCGCATTGGCGGCAGCTCCTTCAGCAACGGTAACGGTGTGCTGGGCGTCAACCAGTCCGCCGGGGCCAACAATCAGATGGCCAATGTCATGCGGGTAGGCATCAGTGCCGCTCCGCAAAGCATGGACGACAGCGCCCTTTCCCAACAGAACGTGGCGCTGATACCGAACTCAGGAGCAACTGACACCCCAACCGGCAGTCGCCAGGTCGCCATCGGCGACCAGGCCTTCACCGGCAGCCGAGGGGTGATCCAGGTGAACCAGAGTGCCGGGGTGGGCAACCGCATGGCTAACACCCTGAGCATCCGGGTCGCTGACTGACCCGGCGCAGCACATAAGAAAGTACCGACACTTAACCAACGACACGCAAGGAGAAACACCATGAAACCTACAATGGCGCTCAAACCATTGGTTTTCGCTCTCGCCGCTGTCATGGCAATGGCTGCACAGGCCGGAGGAAACGGCAACGGGCATGGCAATGGCCATGGCAACCAGGGTCCCAAGGGGCCGACGCTGGAACAATTGCTCTCTATCAGTGCCGGCGCTGGGGCTACGGTGCTGGATGAGCAAAACAGCGACGGCAACGTCGTGACCAACCAGGCAACCCGCAACACCGCCGAAGCCACTGACTCGCTCAATGGCAGCAACGGCAACATGGGTGCCAACATCGCCGCCGGGGACGGCAACCAGCAAGACAACGCCGCCGCATTGGCCACCGCCGATGAAAGCTTCATCTTTGGCTCGGCAGTCGCGGCTTCCAGCGCCACGCAGGTCAATAACAACAACTACGTGAAGAACAACTCCACGCAAAACAACGCGTCTCTCACCAATGCAGGCAACAACGGCTCCGGCAACATCGGCATCAACGTGACCGCCGGCAATTTCAACCAGCAGAAAAACAACCTGGCCATCGCTGTATCGGGCGGCCGTGTCGCCCAGGCTTCTGCCGCGGCTGACCAGTCCTCCACCGGCCTGGTTGTCGACAACAAAGGCGTGAAGACCGATAAGGTCGTTACGCTTACCAACAGCTACGAGGCTTCCGGCACTTTCAAGGCCAAAGGCAACGGTACCGTCGAAGACGACGGTGGCTGGGGCAACAAAGGCGGCTACGGTGGCGGTCACGATGACGACAAGTTCAAGTTCTCCGCCGTGGGGACGTTCGAACTGGCCGGTAGCAATACCCAGCAAGTGCTGACTCGCGACGGCTGGAAAAACCCTGTCTACAACAACGCCACCATGACCAACTCCATGAATGGCTTCTCCGGCAACGGCGGCGCCAACGTGTCGGCGGGCGTGGGCAACCAGCAGAGCAATTCGCTGTCCATTGCGGCCGGCTGCAAGGCCTGCATGTAAGCGCGCACGAAACGAAGCCCCGGCAACGGGGCTTCACTTCCTGGGTTTCTCCAAGGCGTATCGATCATGCGTGCGAAAGCCCTTTGCCTGTGCATTTGTTTTGCCTGCGCGACCGAAGCCGCGCAGATGCCTGTCGCTGCCCTGCCTGGCGGCATGCTGGTCTACAAACCGGTGCAAAGCGTGCGCGAACGCAAGTTCAGCGACATCGTCGAGCAAAAAACCGATTTCAGTTGCGGTGCCGCCGCGCTGGCCACCGTATTGCGCCAGGCCTACTGGCTTGACGTCGATGAAGAGCACGTCATCAAGGGCATGCTGGTGAATGCCGACCAGGACCTGGTCCGCACCCAGGGTTTTTCCATGCTGGACATGAAGCGCTACGTGGAAACCATCGGCATGCGCGCTCGAGGCTATCGGATACCGCCGGAAAAACTCGCCGCGGTGACGATCCCCGTCGTGGTCCTGATGGAGATACGCGGCTACAAGCATTTCGTGGTGCTGCAGCGGGCCGACAAGCAATGGGTCTACATCGCCGACCCGGTGCTGGGGCACAAACGCTACGCCCATGATGAGTTCATCAAGGGCTGGAACGGCATCGTCTTTGCCATCGTCGGCCCCGGTTACGACAAGACCAACGCCTTGCGCAGCCCACCGCAACCGCTGACGGCGCGTAACAAGCTGGACGGTTTCAACCCGGTCAAGGACGCGGAACTGATGGATTTCGGCTTCATCCAGAGCGACTTTTTCTAATCGCCGTACAACTGCCAATAAAAATACAAAAGGAGCAGGATGCTCCGGGAGCAACACATGAAAAGCTCATACTGGCTCACGCTGGCCTGCCTGGCCGCAACGACGTCGGGTCTTGCCCACGCCGGTTTCAAACCCATCGAAGTCAAGGACCAGGAGCTCGCCGAGCTGCGCGGTCGTTACGTCATGCCCGGACGGGTGATCAGCTTTGGCATCGTCATGACCAGCACTTGGCGCAACGCCAGTGGCGACCTGATCGGCGCCTCCAGTGCCATGCAGATCCAGGCCTCTACGGTCAAACCCGAGTTCTACGTCTCCACCATCAAGCAGACCGGTAACGGCAGCGCCCCGCAGCAGGGCAGTGGCACGATTACCGGCGGCGCCGGCCTTGGCTCAGGCCAGGGTGTGACCCAGAGCGTGCGCGCCGCGGGTGACGGTAATACCGCTTACAACAACGTCAGCATCAACGTGAAGGAAAGCAACCAGGCACCTGCGTTGGCGCCCACCCAAGGCCAACTGCTTACCAAAGGCCAGACCATCAGCGGCAGCAACGCCGCCGGCAGTGTCGCGGTCACGGCCACAGGCAGCGGCGTGCAGATGGCGATCCAGGCCAGCCACAACCAGGGCGGCACACTGCAACAGGTGGCCCGAGGCGGCTTGCTGCAAAACACCCGCCTGCTGGGCAACAGCAACCTGGTCAACAACATGACTCAGCTCAACGTGGTGCTGAACAGCAACGGCCCCAGCGCCGGAGCGTTGGACTGCAACCTCACGCAACTGCGCGGGCTTCGCAACCTCGGGTATTGAACTACGCTGATCTCCGAACATTGGGCTAACTAGGGACGGCATATTTCATGTATCGATCCGTATCGTTGCGCGCTGTGATGTGTTTGACCTCGATGTTCCCGGCAACCCTGCTGCATGCGGCACCGGACGCCGACATCGAGGCGCTGAAACAGGAACTTCTCGAGCTCAAGCAACGCTACGAGGTCCAGCAAAAAGCCCTGGCGGTACTCGAACAACGCGTCCGCCAGGTAGAGGATCAACCCGCCGCCCCACCGCCCAAACGCCTGGCCAAATCCCCGGCCGACATGAAAGGCAACCAGGGCATGGCCAGCAGCGGCACCGCAACGGCCGGCGGCAGCGGCTACGGGCAATCGCTCGCCGACGACTCGCAACCGGCGCAGAGCGTCTCCAACCTCTACGACGAGGCCAGCGGCTTTTTCGGCGGCGGCAAGTTCAGCTTCGAAACGGGCGTGACTTACTCACGCTATGACACCCGGCAGTTGATCCTCAACGGCTTCCTGGCGCTGGATTCGATTTTCCTGGGCAATATCAATCTCGACCGGATCAAGGCGGACACCTGGACGCTGGACCTGACCGGTCGCTACAACTTCGACAACCGCTGGCAGTTCGACCTCAACGTGCCGGTGATCTACCGCGAATCCACGTACCAGTCCGGTGGCGCGAACAACGGCGCGGCCGGCGTCACCAGCGAAGAAACCGTGACCCGCGATCCCACCATCGGCGACGTCAATTTCGGCATCGCCTACAAGTTCATGGATGAATCGATCAACTCCCCCGATGCGGTGTTGACCCTGCGGGTCAAGGCGCCCACCGGCAAGGACCCGTTCGGCATCAAGCTGCGCCAGTCCCAGGCCAATACCAACTTGTTCGTGCCTGAAGACCTGCCCACCGGCAACGGCGTCTGGTCGATCACACCCGGGATTTCCCTGGTCAAGACCTTTGATCCGGCGGTGCTGTTCGGCAGCCTTTCCTACACCCATAACCTGGAAGAATCCTTCGACGACATCAGCTCCACGGTCAACCAGGAAGTGCCGGGCAAGGTGCGGATCGGCGACAGCTTCCAGATCGGCGCGGGCATTGCGTTTGCCTTGAACGAGAAGATGAGCATGTCGTTCTCGGTCTCTGACCTGATCCAGAAGAAAAGCAAGCTCAAGCAGGACGGTGGGGATTGGGAGTCGGTGGTGTCCAGCGACGCCAATGCCGGCTATTTCAACATCGGCATGACCGTGGCCGCCAGTGACAACCTGACCATCGTGCCCAACCTGTCCATCGGGCTGACCGACGATGCGCCGGACTTCACCTTCAGCCTGAAATTTCCGTATTACTTCTAACGCGCAGGATGATCTTGCAATAAAACCTTCTAGGGCAGGCAAGTGCGCTGCCACAAGGTCTGATCGTAAGTTCTAGCGAATCTGATGCTTGTGCAACAACCGATAGAAAGTCGGTCGTGATACGCCTAGCACCCTGGCCGCCACACTCAGGTTGTCGCTGTGGCGGTTGAGCACATCGCTCAGCGCCTGGCGCTCGGCGCGGGTCTTGTAGTCTTCCAGTGTGCCCATCGGCGCAGTCACGCCTTGACGGCTGGCCAGGCCCAGGTCACGGGCTTCGATCTGCCGCCCCTCCGCCAGCACCAGGCCGCGTCGAACCCGATTGGCCAGCTCCCGCACATTACCGGGCCAGTCGTGCATGCCCATCGCCACCAGCGCATCTTCGCTGAAGCTGCGAGAACGACGACCGGTTTCATGGCTGTAGAAATGCGAAAAATGGCTGGCAAGCATCGCCAGGTCGCCATGGCGTTCACGCAATGGCGCCATGGCCACTTGCAGGACGTTCAAGCGATAGTACAAATCCTCGCGAAAACGCCTTTGCTCGATCGCAGCTTCCAGATCCACATGAGTCGCGGCCAGTATGCGCACGTCGACCGGAATTGGCTGGCTGCCGCCCACTCGCTCAATGTGTTTTTCCTGAAGGAAACGCAGCAGGTTGGCTTGCAGCTCCAGCGGCAGATCGCCGACTTCGTCGA
Organism: Pseudomonas sp. SWRI154; assembly: GCF_014268645.1. Taxonomy (NCBI): domain Bacteria; kingdom Pseudomonadati; phylum Pseudomonadota; class Gammaproteobacteria; order Pseudomonadales; family Pseudomonadaceae; genus Pseudomonas; species Pseudomonas sp. SWRI154. The sequence continues at coordinate 136,267 of NZ_JABWQW010000005.1, read as the reverse complement.
GAAACAGCGTGCCGCCATGAGCCGCTTCGATTCGCCCGATCTTGCGCTGGTGGGCGCCGGTGAAAGCACCCTTCTCGTGGCCAAACAATTCAGACTGGATCAGGTGTTCGGGGATCGCTCCGCAATTGATCGCAATGAACGGTTTGTTACGCCGATGAGACTGGCGATGCAACGTGTGGGCGACCAGTTCCTTGCCGGTGCCGCTTTCACCACGAATCAATACCGGTGATTCGGCGGGCGCCAGCTTGGCCAATAACTTTCGCAGTTCGCGGATGGGTTTGCTGTCGCCCAGCAGCTCGTGTTCAGGCTCATCAATGTGAATCGAGCCCTGTCCCCGCAGGCGCGCCATGCCGAATGCGCGCCCCAGGGTCACCTGGACCCGGGACACGTCGAACGGCAGGGTATGGAAATCGAAAAACCACTCGCAGACAAAATCGCCGACATTCTTCAGGCGCAGCACTTCCTGGTTGAGCACGGCGATCCATTCGGTGCCGCTGCGGCTGATCAGTTCCTTGACCGCTTCGGGGCGCTCCAGATGTGCCGGTTGCAAGCGCAACAGACCGACGTCGCATGTCCGGTCCCCGGCATGCTCAAGGGAGCAACTCTCGACGTCCCAGCCCACCGTCCGCAGACCGGGCAACAAGCGATGGCAATCATCGCAGGGATCAACCACGAGCAGACGACGTGACGTACTGGCTTCGATCATGACTGATCCTTGGCGCCAAAAATAAGAAATATGAGTAGAAACAGGCGTTTGGCGAACCTGCCTGTAACAGTAGCAAGAAGTTGACGGCTGCTTGTATCAATTGATTATTGAAGCGCGCTGAAAGTGGTTATAAGGCGGCGTTTCGTTAGTTGCCGCTTACTTGAATCTTTCAGGAAGCTTTCAAACAAAAGCGCAAAACCCGGGTCTGAAAGAAAATCGAAATTTATTTGTAGATTGTGTGACCTGTGCCCCGGTTCGGGGCATCAGTACAAGTAACCAGCCGCACGGTAAGCCCAACCGACGGCACATCATTTGAATGGGCACTTTTGAGAGATAACGCCATGAACGCCCCGCTCCGTATCAACGAAGCTCTTTTGATTGCCGACCGCGCATTCCGTCCTTTCCAATGCGTGGCCTGGGCTCCACAAGACGGTAACGGCGAACTGAGCCTGACCGTCATCGACCGCACCAATACGCACATTGGTCGCACTCAGATTCCAAGCAGCGCCTACACCGACCCGGCCCAACTGGCCGACCTGTTGAAACAGGCGCGCGCTGAATTGAGCCAGGAAGGTTACAAACTGCAATCCTGGTCCATGCCTGAATAAACACTTCCTGCCAGCCGGTAATGATTTGCCGGCTTGGTACTGGATTGAAAAGCCACTGTTTTGGCACGAATTGTCCTCACAACTGTAAGACCTGACAGTTGTGCATTATCAGATTCGCGGATTGAATGTCTGGCGTCATGCAATCACCTCCCTCTTCGGGACGGTCGATGCGCAAGGAGAGGCCTGCATGTTCGATCAATCCGCACTCGTGCTTGCGACACCCGCGACTTATCCCGGTCAACTCGATTCAGGCTTTGCCGACGCCGGCAAAGCCTGGGTTCGTTTCGCCGACGACACTTCAAGCCACACCACCGGACTGACCATTGACCAGGCTGGCCGGATCTTGCTCGCAGCCCGAGTCAATACGCCCCAGGGTTGCCGCTTCGGCCTGACGCGACTCACTGCGCACGGCTCGATCGACAAGAGCTTTGCGGCCCAAGGCTACATCGTCGGGTCGTTTGAAAAGGGTTGCGAAGCCACAGCGGGCAAAGTCGTTGAACTGCCCGACGGAAATATCCTGTTGTCAGGCCTGCACTACGAAGAGACCAACCATACCCTTCCCGCCCTGGCATTGTTCGACCCGCATGGCCGTCCCGTCCCAGGCTTCGGCGAGGCCGGGAAACAGGTCGTCCGGCTGTGCGGCAATCTTTCCCAAGGGTTGCGTGATCCCTGGCTGCCGCCCGGCGTGCCTGGGATGGAGGCTTGCGACATCCGAGTGCAGGCCGATGGCGGGATACTCCTGCTGGCCAACCATCATTTCCAGATGTCCGATCATGTCGGGGTGCTGATCCGCCTATTGCCCGACGGCTCGCTGGACAGCTCGTTCAACAGTCGCGGTTTCGTGATGGTCCGGCGGCTGCTGAAAAATACCTGGTTGGGCTGCCTGAGCCTGCAGGCAGACGGCAGCGTCATCGCAGGGGGTGTCATCGACTTGCCCCAGCGCGGATTGGTGGTGCGCTACGATTCCACCGGCAAGCTCGATGACAGCTTTGCTGAGGACGGCTTCCTGTCCATCGGGGCCCAGGGCCGCAGCGTAATGATCAGCCAAGTCGTCCAGCACGGGAACGGTGATTTGCAGGCGTTCGGCAGCAGCCGAGACCCGATGCATTGCCTGTCGCTGAAGATTCGACAGGATGGCCAACCGGCCCATGGGGCCAACGAGGACCCGTGCCGCCTCTTGGCGTTTGGCAACACTGCCAGTCAATGGATGGCAGCCCAGATCCAGCCGGACGCAAAGGTACTGACCGCCGGTGCAACCATCGGGGGTATCGAGGCCGATTTCGTCCTGGCCCGACATCTGTCGGACGGCCATCTCGACCCGAATTTTGGCCAGGGCCAGGGCTGGGTCCGCACTCGGCTCGGCTACAGTCTCGATACCGCTACGTCCGTGGCCGCACAAGCCGATGGGAAAATACTGGTAGGCGGTTACTCGTTGCATGGCAGCCCAAAGGCCGTCGTGATGCGATATTGGGCCTAAGCACCGCCTCCAATTTCCGGCCCGCCATCAGGCGGGCATTACTCATGCCTTCGAAGAGGCAAAGAAACGCAGCACCAGGATGCCTGCGAGTGCAGCCAGGGTAGAACCGGCCAATACGCCAACCTTGACCTCATCAATGAGCAGCTGGGAGCCTGGGAACGCCAGGTTTCCTATAAACAAGCTCATCGTGAACCCGATCCCGCACAACAACGCCACCCCATACACCTGCCGCCACGAACTGTGGGTCGGCATTTGCGCCAGCCCGCTCTTGATCGCCACCAGCGCGAAGGTGAAGACACCTATCTGCTTACCCAGCAACAGTCCTGCAGCGACGCCCAATGGCACGGGATCAAGCAGGCTGCTCAAAGACACGCCGGCCAGAGAAACGCCCGCATTGGCAAAGCCAAAAATGGGCATCACGACGAAAGCAACCCACGGCGATAACCGCCGCTCAAGCCTGAGCGACGGAGACTTCGCTTCATCGGCGTCTTTGTTCAGCGGGATGCAAAAGGCAAGTGCGACACCCGCCAGCGTGGCGTGTACGCCAGATTTGAGCACCAGCACCCACAGCACCGCCCCTAGCACCAGATAGGGCAACAGCCGGATGACCCCGGCCTTGTTCATGATCAGCAGCACGGCGATCACCGCGGCGGATGCCGCAAGCATGGTCACATCCAGGCCGGCGCTATAGAAGACGGCGATGATGGCGACCGCGCCCAAGTCATCCAGAATGGCGAGGGCGGAGAGAAAGACCTTCAGGGACATTGGCACTCGGTTGCCCAACAGCGAGAGCACGCCTAGCGCAAACGCGATGTCGGTGGCGGCCGGGATGGCCCAACCCGCCAACGTTTCAGCAGAACTCCTGTTGACCCAGGCGTAAATAAGGGCAGGCACAATCATGCCCCCCAGCGCTGCGAAACCCGGCAGCGCTCTCTGGCTCCATTTGGCCAGCTCCCCAACCTGCATCTCGCGCTTGATTTCGAGGCCTACCAGAAGAAAGAACACTGCCATCAACGCATCATTGACCCAATGCTCGACGGACATGCCCAGAAAAGAAGCATGCAGCGCTTTGGTATAACTTGCGAACAGCGGGCTGTTAGCCACGATCAGCGCGGCGAGCGCCGAAAGCATGAGCACGATGCCGCCTGAGGATTCCGATTGCATGAAGCGTTCGAGTGGCGTGGCCGCGCGCGAATCACCGCCCTGAGTTGAGCTATTCCCCATTGTTTCCTCCTGTTGTCCGATCAGCACCGGATTCTACCCAATACTCAGGCGTGCCGGGCAGTTGTCTTACAACTTCATGGAAACAAAATCGGGGCAGGTAAAAACGGGCGTGGCGGCTGGAGTGAGGTCCCATGGGTGGAACGAGCCTGCACGCTCCTCCCAGGAGACCTGTGACGTTATTTGGGCAGGATGTACCGCTCGATCGCCAATGCCGCGCCATCCTCGGTGTTGGCTGCGGTAATCACGTCAGCCTGGCGCTTGATCGCCTCCTCCGCCTGACCCATCGCAATCGAGAAGCCCGCCCGGTGGAACATCGCCGGGTCGTTGCCGCCGTCCCCCATCGCAGCCGTCTGTTCCAGCGGCACGCCCAGGAAGTCAGCCAGGGTCGACAAGGCTTGCCCTTTGTTGGCCTTCATGGCTGTCACGTCGAGATAGATCGGTTGTGAACGGGACACTTGGGCCTGGCCCTTGAGCAGCGGATGCAGCCGCGCCTCGAGTTCCACCAGCAGATCGGTGTTGGCGCTGGTCGCGACGATCTTGTCGATGCGCTCCAGGTAAGGCTCGAAGCTCTGCACTTCCACGGGCGGATAACCTAGCCCACGCGTTTCCACTGGCACCATGGGGCCGTTGGCATCGCGTACCAACCAATCGCCGTCGGCAAATACCCATACCTCGATATCCGGCTGATCGGCGTACAGGGCCAGCGTGCTCAGTGCCGCCTCGGGTGGCAGATAGTGCACGGAGAGAAAACTGCCGTCCGGATGCACCAGCGTGCCGCCGTTGAAGGCTGCGGTCGGCAAATCGACGCCCAGGGCTTCGATCTGCTGCAACATGGCCCGGGGCGGACGCCCGGTGGCCAGGCTGAACAGCACACCAGCCTCGCGTAATGAGCGAACCGCTTCGATGGTGCGCTGGTTCAGGCTGTGGTCGGGCAGCAGCAGCGTGCCGTCCATGTCGCTGAGCAAAAAACGGATGGGGTGTTTCGGCTGGCCACTCATCCGAGGCCGTGCCAGACGCGACCGTCGCGAGTCAGCAGATCGTGGGCGGCGGTCGGACCGTCTTCCCCGGCCTGGTACGGCTGGACAGCGGCGTCCTCACGCCAGGCATCGAGGAACGGCTGCACCGCACGCCAGCCGTTCTCAATATTGTCGGCACGCTGGAACAGCGTCTGGTCGCCCGTCAGGCAATCGTAGATCAAGGTCTCGTAACCCGTTGACGGCTGCATTTCAAAGAAGTCCTTATAGGCAAAGCCCAACTCGATATTGGCCATGTCGAGTGCCGGCCCTGGCCGTTTGGCCAGCAGGTCGAACCACATGCCTTCGTTGGGCTGAATCTGGATTCTCAAGTACGTGGGTTGCAATTCGTCGACTTCGGTGTCGCGAAACTGCGCATAAGGCGCCGGCTTGAAGCAGATGACGATTTCGGTGTCGCGCACGCTCATGCGCTTGCCGGTGCGCAGGTAGAACGGCACGCCTACCCAGCGCCAGTTATCGATCATGACCTTAAGGGCGACGTAGGTTTCGGTGTTGCTATCGGGCGCTACGTTGGTTTCCTCCCGGTAACCACTGACAGACTGGCCATTTACCTGGCCTGCGGTGTACTGGCCACGCACCGAGTTGGCCCGGGCCTGCTCCACCGACCAGGGCCGGATCGCCCCCACCACCTTGGCCTTCTCGCCACGCACGGCATCGGCGCCGAACGCGGCCGGCGGCTCCATCGCCACCATCGCCAGCAACTGGAACAAATGGTTAGGGACCATGTCCCGCAGCGCGCCGGTGTGCTCGTAGAAACTGCCCCGGGTCTCCACGCCGACCGTTTCGGCAGCGGTAATCTGTACGTGGTCGATGTAGTGGTTGTTCCAGAACGCCTCGAACAGGCTGTTGGAGAAGCGGCTGACGAGAATGTTCTGTACCGTCTCCTTGCCCAGGTAATGGTCGATCCGATAGATCTGTTTCTCGCTCATGACCTTGAGCAGGCAGGCATTGAGCGCCTCGGCGGTTTGCAGGTCGGAGCCGAACGGCTTCTCGATCACCACACGCCGGAACGCCTCATCCTGCTCCTGAAGCAGCCCGGCCGCGCCGAGGCGACGAACCACTTCACTGAAAAAACGTGGCGCGGTCGCCAGGTAGAAGACCGCATTGCCGGTGCCGCTGGCGGCGATTTTCGCCGCCAGCGCTTGGTAGGTGCTGTCATCGAGAAAATCACCCTGGACATAACTGATGCCCCGGGCCAGCTTGGTCCACAGCGCCGGATCGAGTGCGCGGTCGGCATCGCCGCCCTTGCTCGCCGCTTCGTTACGGATGAAATCCTCGAGTTTTTTTGCAAAGTCCACATCGCTGATAGCGTTGTGGTCGACACCGACGATCTGCAGGCCATCACCCAACAGCCCGTCACGACTGAGGTGGTAAAGCGCCGGCATCAGCAGACGCTTGACCAAGTCGCCGTGGGCACCGAACAGGAACAACGTGGTCGGTGGCGCGGGTTCTGCCTTGGATTTCCTGCCGATCGAGGTCATTTTTTCGGCGTCTCCACATGGCCGCCGAAGCCGAAACGCATGGCTGAGAGCATCTTGTCGCCATAGGTGGCTTGCTGACGGGAGCGGAAACGCGCGAACAGCGAACTGGACAGTACCGGCACCGGCACCGCTTGCTCGATGGCGGCTTCGATGGTCCAACGCCCTTCACCGCTGTCGGCGACTTCACCGGAAAACCCGTCCAGCTTCGGATCGCTGGCCAATGCGTCGGCGGTCAGGTCCAGCAGCCAGGACGACACCACGCTGCCACGGCGCCAGACTTCGGCGATATCAGCCAGGTTCAGGTCGAAACGCTGCTCTGGCGGCAGGCTCTCGCTGGATTTGGTCTTGAGGATATCGAAGCCTTCGGCAAAGGCCTGCATCATTCCGTATTCGATGCCGTTGTGGATCATCTTGACGAAATGACCGGAGCCGGCCGGGCCCGCATGGATGTAGCCACGTTCGGCGCGGTCGTCGTCGGACTTGCGGTCGCGGGTGCGTGGGATATCGCCCATGCCCGGCGCCAGGCTGGCGAACAACGGGTCCAGGCGCTTCACGACTTCGACGTCACCGCCGATCATCATGCAATAGCCGCGCTCAAGGCCCCAGACGCCGCCGGAGGTGCCGACGTCGATGTAGCCCAAGCCTTGTTCCGAGAGCGCCTGGGCGCGACGGATGTCGTCCTTGTAGTACGTGTTGCCGCCATCGATGATGACGTCGCCCGGCTCCAGCAACCCGCTCAGCGCGGTGATGGTGTCTTCGGTGGGTGCGCCAGCGGGCAGCATGACCCAGACCGCTCGCGGTTTTTCCAGGGCGGCGACCAGCGCCGGCAAATCCGCGACGCCCGTTGCGCCTTCCTGGCTCAGGTTTTCGACAAAAGCGGCATTGCGGTCATACACGACGGTGGTGTGCCCATTGAGCATCAGGCGCCGCGCAATATTGCCGCCCATGCGGCCCAGTCCAATGATCCCGAGTTGCATGTGCTGATGCTCCCTACTACAAATAAAGGTGTGTCAAAGATGAAACGCAATCGACTAGTGGAGGTTAGTCCAGAGCATTGCCGCATAGTTTCCGGGTTAAATCGCCCGATCACAAAGGATAACGTTCAAAAACCGGCGGAAGACACGCCGACCATGAAAAATAAAAAAGTTCCATCAACGGGCAAAAGTATTCAGAATTGGTGCCGATAAAGAATTGTCGCCAAGAAACTGACGACATCTCTCTAGTTGATGTAGCCATTTGCGAGGTGAGCAATGGGCCCTGTCGTTACCGCACGTCCTCCTCAGACCCTTTACGTGACCATTCGTCGCGACGAATTACGCCTGCTGAAAGAAGAGCGTGATCTGCTGCTCGATGAAGTGGCGCAGCTGCGCATGCAGTTGCAACACGCACAACTCTCCTACCAGGGCCAGGCGTTGGCTCGCTGATCCAACGCCAGAGAGTTTTGGTACTTGAAGTGACGCCGGGCAAGCCGGTGTCACTGCCACGACGGCGTTCGGCCTGAAGATTTTTTGTAACCGGAAAACTCACAAAGTTTTCACACCCTCCCCGCAATACTCCCGCCCTTACAAATAGTTACGACGCTTGCCTGTGAGCATCAATCCGGTGCCAGCAGCTTCGTCGGTGAAGGCTGGAGCGCTTGATGAGTGTGTTCAAACGCAGCAAAACGACTGCGAAAGGTTTCGACTGGGCCGGGTTCGGCTGGCTGTTTTTGTTCTTCTGGTATTTTTCCGGCATCACCCAACTGCTTATCCTGTTAAGCGACACCTCCGGCTTCACCGGGTTTCGCCAAGCCTTCGTCATGAGTGCGGTGTGGCTGGCACCCTTGCTGCTGCTCCCCGCCCGCACCCGCCTGCTTGCCGCAGTGATCGGTGTCGTGCTGTGGGCCTGCTCCATGGCCAGCCTGGGCTATTTCTTCATTTACCAGCAGGAATTTTCCCAAAGCGTCATCTTCATCATGTTCGAGTCGAACGTGTCCGAAGCGGGCGAATACATGACCCAGTATTTTGCCTGGTGGATGGTGCCGGCGTTCCTGGCGCATACCCTGGTTGGCTATTTCCTCTGGACGCGCCTGCGCCCGGTGTACCTGCCTCGGGGCCAGGCGATGGTCGCCGCCGCCCTGATCCTGGTCGCCGTGGTCGGTTATCCCCTGGTCAAGCAGACCCTGCGCACCGGCACGCTCGCCGGCGGCCTGGAGAAATTCGAGGACCGCATCGAGCCGGCCGTGCCATGGCAAATGCTGGTGGCGTATCGTCGTTACGGTGAACAGCTGGAAAACATGCAAGGCATGCTTCACAGCACCAGCAAGATCGCCCCGTTGCGCAACCTCAAGGACACCATGGCCGACCAGCCCGCAACCTTGGTGCTGGTCATCGGCGAGTCCACCAACCGCCAGCGCATGAGCGTGTACGGTTATCCGAGAGAAACCACGCCGGAGCTGGACAAGCTCAAGGACCAGTTATCGGTCTTCGACAACGTCATCACCCCGCGCCCCTACACCATTGAAGCGCTGCAGCAGGTGCTGACCTTCGCCGACGAGGAAAATCCGGACCTCTACCTGAGCACGCCGTCGCTGGTGAGCATGATGAAACAGGCTGGCTACAAGACCTTCTGGATCACCAACCAGCAGACCATGACCAAGCGCAACACCATGCTCACGACGTTTTCTCAACAAGCAGATGAGCAGGTCTACCTGAACAACAATCGCAACCAGAACGCCGCGCAATACGATGGCGACGTGATCGAGCCGTTCAACAAGGCCCTGGCCGACACCGCGCCGCGCAAGCTGATCGTGGTGCACCTGCTCGGCACCCACATGAGCTATCAGTACCGCTATCCGCCGACGTTCAACAAATTCACCGACCGCCAGGGCGTACCCGCCGGGGTGCGCGACGATCAGGTCCCGACCTACAACAGCTATGACAACGCCGTGCTGTACAACGACTTCGTCGTGTCCAGCCTGATCAAGGACTACGCCAAGACCGACCCCAACGGCTTCCTGCTGTACCTGTCGGATCACGGCGAGGACGTTTTCGACTCGCCAGGGCATGGCACACTGGGGCGCAACGAAGGCAAGCCGACGGCGCCGATGTACACCATCCCGTTCATGGCCTGGGCCTCGCCCAAGTGGCGCGAAACCCATGACTGGAATTTCGCGGGCGATCTGTCACGCCCCTACAGCAGCTCGCACCTGATTCACACCTGGGCGGACATGGCAGGCTTGAACTTTGATGAGCTCGACCGCAGCAAAAGCCTGGTCAGCGATGCCTTCAAGCCCCGGCCGTTGCTGATCGGCAACCCTTACCAGAGCCAGCACAAGGCGCTGATCGATTTCAGCCTGATGCAGCCCAAGGGGCCGGCGGGCCAGGTCGTACAGAAATGAGCGAAAGCTCGTTCGTCCGCTATAAAGGCTTTATCCAGAACAGCATGCGGCCGTGGGCGGGGTCGAACATGCCCGCGGCGAAGCCGAACTTGGCGTAACTGGCCTGGGCCACGGCGTTGCCTTCCAGTACTTCCAGGGTGATCTTGCAGCACCCGCGCTGGCGGGCAATGTCTTCGACTTTCTGCAACATCTTCTGGCTCAACCCCAGCCCGCGAAACGCTGGCATCACGGCAACGTCATGGACGTTCACCAAGGGACGGCAGGCAAAGGTCGAGAACCCTTCGAAGCAGTTGACCAACCCCGCCGGTTCGCCGTTGACGAATGCCAGCACGCTGAAGGCGTGCGGCCGCTTGGCCAATTCTTCAGGCAGATGCGACAGCACCTCGGCCGGCAGCGAATGGCCGCCCCCCATCGGATCCTCGGCATAACCATTGAGCACATGGCAGATCGCTTCCGCGTGGATCGGGTTGGTGTAGCTGGCTTGCAATACAAGGATGTCGTTGGCTTCTTCCATGATCTTGGATCTCGTTCGATAAGGCCGGCGGCTTGCCGTCGGCAGGGTTGAATTCAGGCGGGCTGGCCGAAACGCTGCAATTGCATTTCCTGGAGGCGACTGAGAGTACGGCGAAACGGAAATTGCAGATAGCCCTCGGTGTACAACTGGTCCATCGGCACCTGTGCCGACAGATACAACGGCACCTTGCGGTCGTAACACTCATCGACCAGGGCAATGAAACGCCGGACGCCATCGTCGTGAATCGACAGCTGCGGCAGTTCACGATCACCGGCCTCGACCCGCTCGACCCCGTCTTCGGTGCCGCGGGCAATACGCCCTTCCCGTTGCTCGGCGCTCAGGGCAGGCACATCACTGAGGAGGATGGCCCTGAAACGGTCGCACAGGGCCATGAAATCCACGGCTGAAAACGGTTGATCGCAAAGGTCCGGGTAACGACTCCAGAGCACCGTGTCGCTGGCCTGGACTGGAACGACCTGTCGATGACCGACCTCGATCGCTTGGTTGCCGGACGTCTGCCCCGCGCTCAACTGGCCGAAGACATTGGCCAGCGGATCGGGTTGGCCCGGCTCGCGCACCCAATAGCGCTGCTGCAGGGTGCCGGGGTGCTGGCGGTGATCTTGCCAGCCGTTCACCGGCACCACCTGCATGTGCTGCTTGATGGCCGTGATGGTCGGCAGGAATCGCTCACGATTGTGCCCGCTGGCATAGAGTTCGTCCGGCGGCAGGTTGGACGTGCTGACCACCACCATGCCCAGCTCGAACATCACTTGGAAAAGACGGCCAAGGATAATCGCATCGCCGATGTCCGTGACGAACAGTTCGTCAAAGCACAGTACCCGAACTTCCTGGCTCAATTCACGGGCCAAGGCTTGCAGCGGGTCCGGGGTGCCGGTGAGCTGGAACGAGCGTTGGTGCACCCAGGCCATGAAGTGATGGAAGTGCTGTCTGCGAGCCGGAACCTTGAGGCTTTCGTAGAAACGATCCATGAGCCACGTCTTGCCCCGCCCGACCGGCCCCCACAGATAGACGCCTTTGATCGACTTGCCGCCTTCATGCAACGCCTTGTGACATTGCTCCAGCGCCATGATCGCCAGTTCCTGGGCTTCGTCCTGGACGAAACCATGATGTTCGATGGCATGCTGCCAAGCGCTCAAGGGGGAATTGAAAGTCATGCAGGCCAGGTCCGTAAAGCGAAGGTGGGGAGTATGCCATGGCCAGGATCCCGGAATATCCCCCAAAAACAGCGCTGCTCGCTACACAGAGATATCCAACCGACTGATTTTCCCCTGCTCATCGAGCCGGAAGGTATAGCGCAGCTCCAGCGGGCTGCCGGGAAAGGTGCCAGAGATCAGATTCTGCACCAGCACCTTCCCGGTCCGTTGCTGCACGTTGAGGACTTCGACCCGTGGCTGGAAACGTTGCGCGGTGTCTTCCATCCATTGGGCGATGGCCTGTGTACCGACCTGATGGTTGCCTTCATCGAACACGCTGGCATTCTCCGCGAAAAAACGCGTCGCCGCCGAGCTGTCGCGGGCATTCGCGGCGGCAAGATAACCGGCGATGGCCGGGGCTAGGGAAGAGACGGAATGGGACATGTCATGGCTCCTTGTTGTATCGATCCGAAGCCATGCTAAAACAGCGTTGTGTCAGTTTTTGTCAGGAGTGAAGCGCCCGGTTTCATCGAGGTTCATCAGCGCAAGCCAGGCGCGCAACAAGTCGCTGCGCCTGCCGGGATAGCGCTCGCCCTGGGCAGTGGCGCAGGCAATCCGGTCAGTGCGAAAGGTCCGATAGGCACCGCGCAACTCACACCAGGCCACCACCACCCGAGCCTCGTTGAAAAAACCCAGCGCCAGGGGCCAGATCAACCGTTGGCTCGGGGTCTTGTTGACGTCGGCGTAATCAATATGCAGCTTGGCTTGAGTGCGAATGGCCTGGCGGTAGACATTCAGTTCCACCGTGTTGCTCGGGTAGCCATAGCCCGGCGGACCGGGCAACACGGTGGGGTTGTGCAAGGCGTCGCGCAAGCCCGGAGCCAGCACCGCCTCGACTTTCGCCAAGGCATCGGCGGCGGCCTTGCCGAGCACTTCGTCGCCGCGTTGGTCGACGTAGCGCAAGCCCAGCACAATGGCCTCGATTTCGTCGGCGGTGAACATCAAGGGTGGCAGGAACAGGCCGCTGCGCAACACATAACCGATGCCCGCCTCGCCCTGGATCGGTGCGCCCAAGGCCGTGAGTTCGGCGATATCGCGATAGAGCGTGCGTTCGGACACCTTCAGCTCGGCCGCCAATGTCGCGGCAGTAACCGGGCATCGCTTGCCCCGCAAGACTTGCAGCAAAGTGAGCAGCCGAGTGGTTCGCGACACAATAAAAGGGTCCGCAGGGGAAAGTTGCAGCAGATTAGCAGACGCTGGTGTCAGAAACTGTCAGTAGAAAATGCAAAGACCTACGCAGGGTGGCGAGGGGATTTATCCCCGCTCGGTTGCGTAGCGACCGCAAAATGACAGGGACGCTGCGCGTCCAGCGGGGATAAATCCCCTCGCCACAGAATGTGCAAGTTTCAAGGATATGCCTTGAGTTATGGTGCCAACACGTTTCTTACATGAGAGAGCATATTCATGCGCAGCATCCTCGGCTTTTCCCTCATCCTGATGCTGCTCGGCCTCAGCGCCTGCGCGCTCTTCCCGCACCGTGACCCGCTGAATATCAATGTGGTCGGGATCGAGCCGCTGCCCAGCCAGGGCTTGGAAATGCGCTTTGCCGTAAAGCTGCGCCTGCAGAACCCCAACGAAACCCCCATCGACTATAACGGCGTGGCGCTGGACCTGGAGGTCAACAGCCATACGCTGGCGACAGGGGTCAGCGACCAGGCCGGCTCGATACCCCGCTTCTCGGAAGGCCTGTTGAGCGTACCCGTGAGCATCTCGGCCTTTTCAGTCCTGCGTCAGACGCTGGGCCTGAGCCAGACCCAGAGCCTGGACAACTTGCCCTACGTATTGAAGGGCAAACTCGCTGGCGGATTGTTCGGCACGATGCGTTTCGTCGACCGCGGAACCCTCGATCTACCGGGGTCCTCGGCCACTTGGTGAATCACGCCATGAAGCGCACGCCCGGTTTCGCCCGCTCGTCCACCACCAGTTCGAAAACATCCGGCCGGGCGTAGTGCCCAACCACGTCATAATCGTAGCGCGCCCGCACCAACTCGTCGGTATCGATTTCGGCGGTCAACAGCCCGGCGGAGCCTTTCAACGGTCCGGCGAGCACATCGCCCATGGGCCCGACGATCACGCTGCCACCGGCAATCAACGGGCGCTCCGCCGGCCAGTTCGCGACTTCGATGCCCAACTCCGCCGGCGACGCCTGGACCTGGCAGGCGCTGACCACAAAGCATCGCCCTTCATGAGCGATATGGCGCATGCTCACCTGCCACATGTCCCGCTCATCCACCGTCGGCGCGCACCAGACGTCAACGCCTTTGGCATACATCGCCGTACGCAGCAGCGGCATCATGTTTTCCCAACACACCGCCGCTCCCACACGACCGACCTGGCTTTCAATCACCGGCAGCGTCGAGCCGTCGCCCTTGCCCCAGATCAGGCGCTCGGTGCCGGTAGGCATCAATTTACGATGCTTGGCCACGAGGCCCGCATCAGGCTCGAAATACAGGGCGGTGCAGTACAAGGTGTTGCCGGCGCGCTCGATGACACCCAGCACCAGGCTCGCCCCGGTCCGCGCCGAAAGACCCGCCAGCGCCTCGGTTTCCGCGCCGGGCACATCGATGGCGTTGGCAAAATAGCGAGCAAACGCTTCGCGTCCTTCCGGCAATCGATACCCCAACTGCGTGCCAAACGTCTCGCCCTTGGGATAACCCCCCAGCAGCGCCTCGGGCATCACCACCAAGCGAGCTCCCGCTTGGCGGATGACGTCTTCGTAGCAAAGGATCTGCGCCAGGGTTTCGCCTTTGCCGGAGGGCAGCGAGCCAATCTGCAAGGCAGCGACGATGGATTTTGGCATGATCTTCAACTCCGTGATTTCAGGTGTTGCCGATTCTCCAGTGCAAGCCGATCATGAATAAAGCCCTGATCACTGCTAAAAGATATGAATCAGATGAATATCGCCGATGTCGACCTGAACCTGCTCAAAGCCTTCGAAGCCTTGCACGATGAATCCAGCGCCAGCCGCGCCGCGCTGCGCCTGGGCGTAACCCAGTCGGCTATCAGTGCAGCCCTGCGCAGGCTTCGCGGTTTGTATGACGACCCATTGTTCGTGCGCACCGGCCGTGGCCTGGCGCCGACGTTGCGGGCCAATCAACTGAAGCCGGTGATCAGCGATGCCTTGGACAAATGTCGCCAGAGCCTGGCAATGGTTGATCCGGGCGCGAACAACTACGAAGGCCGCTCAGTCATCGTCGGGTTGTCCGATGATTTTGAAATCGCCCATGGACGGCGCTTGATCGAGGAAGTGGCGCGGCGGGCACCAGGGCTGCGCTTGATTTTTCGCCAGACCCACAGCCAGATCGTTGGTCGGGCCTTGATGGAACGCAGCCTGGACCTGGCGATAACAGCGGGAGGATTTACCGAGCGGCTGTTGAGCCGCCAGGTCTTGGGCGAAGGCGACTATGCCTGCCTCGTCGACCCGGCCAGCCTGACAGAGGGCCCATATAGCCTGACCTTGCAAGCCTTCGTCGCGCGCGAACATCTGCTGGTGTCGTCCGGCGGCTTCATCGGCATCACCGATGAAGGACTGGCCGGGCTGGGCCTGCGTCGCAAGGTGTGCGCCTCGACCACCCACTTTGCCGCGCTGCCGTTCCTGCTCAAGGGCAGCCAGGCCGTGGCGACTATTCCCGAGCATGCCGCCAAGGCCATCGCGGCGCTCAGCGGCCTGGCATTGCTGCCCTGCCCGCTGGCACTGCCCCGCTACCCTATCGAGCTGGGCTGGCGGACCCACGCGCAAATGGACCCGGCAGTGGGCAAGGTACGCGAAGCTATCGTCGCAACCTTCACCTGAAGTTTATTTATTGGCGGCCATCAGGCGATTGACTTCGCTGCGCACCATGTTGGCGTATTCCGGTGGCGACATGCCGTCCAGCTCGGCGCGCACCCACTCTGACCACTTGCCCTTGCGCTTGGAACGTTCACCGAACAGCCGGGCAGCGTCGCCCTTGGCCTTGCCCAAATTGTTCTGCCACAGCTCGAAGAGCCGGGATTTTTCATCTTCCAGCGCCGCGCGCTCGGCCAGGGGCTTATCAGCGAGATTGAAGCTCATGGGGAATTTCCTGTCGCGTAAATAGGCGTCATCTTACACCTTGCGCTGAAACGTCTTAACCATGATTTTAGATGTCCTGCCCGGCCCCATCGTAGATGCTGCAACTTTCAAGCAAGCGAAGCACTCCACTGATCATTGCCATCATCCTCAAGGAGCACCTCAATGGCCCGTAAAAGCGCCGCACAATCCAACGGAGAACAAATCAAGGATCAAGCCTTCAGTGAACTGAAAGCGCTGATCGAAGAGTCGGAGAAACTACTCAAGAGCGGTGCATCCCTGGTTGGCGAAGATGCCGAAAACCTTCGGGGCCAAATCGCGCAGAAGCTGCAACAAGCATTGGATGCGGTCGCCAACGCCCGGGAGCGCACCCGTCCGATGGTCGATGCCACTGAGGTCTATATCGGCGGGCATCCGTGGCAGACCGTGGCGATTTCCGCGGGTTTCGGGCTGGTGGTGGGATTGCTGCTCGGACGGCGCTGAACACCGGCCGATGGCGATGAAGCGAACTTCCTCGCCATATAAACGCTCTTGTAATCCTTAAGCACTCACTGTCCCGCCAACGCCCGCAGCTGCGCGATCGTCTGCTCATCCAGCGTAATCCCGCGCTCATTGGACTTGCTCCGCTCACGGTGGCGTCGATCCCCCGGCAATCGCCGCAATCCAACGCCATGCATCTGCCTGACCAGCTCCTGGCTGCGTTCGGCAAAACTTTGCCCGGCGGCCTTGCTCGGATCGATCACGATCAGTAACTGCCCGGTCCACGGCGTCTTCGCACCGGGATGATTGCTCCAGTCGAACTCGAACGAAAAATTTCCGCCCGTCAGGGCTGCGGCCAGCAACTCGACCATCATCGACAACGCCGAGCCCTTGTGCCCGCCAAATGGCAGGAGCGCTCCACCTTCGAGGATGGCTTTGGGATCACGGGTCGGCTGGCCGAGGCTGTCCACGCCCATGCCTGGCGGCAGCAGCTCGCCTTTGCCCGCGGCAATCTGGACATCGCCATGGGCGATGGCGCTGGTGGCCAGGTCGAAGACAATCGGCTCGCCATTGGCCCGGGGCGCGGCGAAGGCAATCGGGTTGGTGCCAAACAGAGGCCGGTCCGCGCCGTGGGGCACTACGCAGGTCATGCTGTTCACCACGCTCAGGGCTACCAGACCCTCATAGGCAAACGGTTCGACATCCGGCCACAGGGCCGCAAAGTGATGGGAGTTGCGTATCGCCAGCACCGCAATCCCGGCGCTGCGGGCCTTCTCCACCAGCAATGGACGCGCGGCGGCCAGGGCTGGCTGGGCAAAGCCGTTACCGGCATCCACCGCGACAAAGCCTGACGCCACGTCTTCGACCACCGGCACGGCCTTGCCGTTGACCCAGCCGCTGTTCAGCGTCGAGACGTAACCGGGAAGGCGAAACACTCCATGACTGTGGGCTCCATCGCGCTCGGCCCCGGCGCAGTTTTGCGCCAGGCACCAGGCGACTTCGGTCGACGTGCCATGACGCAGGAAAATCTGCTCCAGCAAGCTCACCAGAGCATCGAAAGACAAGGTGCAAGAAGCGGCATGATCGGATGGCGCAGACATCTGAAGCTCCGGAATGATTGTTGGAGGTAGCAACAGCGTAAAGGACCCGCCGGGTGATTAAACACTGTTTCAGGCGCGCACTGCCAATCCTTCCCCTGCCGCAGACCAAAGAAGCCCGGCGTGCAATAACTATGTACCCCCTTCTCCCATCCATCGTTGCCTAGTCTGGGCGCTTGTGTCCCATTCGCGCCGTCTTGCGGCGCCTTGATCGAGAAGCAACGATGACCACAGAAACCACGCCACTGCTATTTCCCGAGGTATTGAACGCCACTCGCCTGGACGAGTTGACCGCTCCCCGTGGGTTGACGCAGGCCGACCTCGACTGGCTGCACCATGTCTCCTTGCCCAGCCATACGCAACGTACGGCGCAGACGCCGCCGATGTTCGCCGAAACGATTCTGTTGCAAGCGGAGGAAAAGTCGCCCATTGCACTGGCCGGCTGCTTCACCCTCAGCGCCTCGTCGAACAACAGCCAAACCAGCACCGCCCCGGCGTTCCTCTATACGCCCAGTCGTGGAATCGAAAAGTTCGACAACCTGGCATCCCTCGAAGAAAAGATTGAGCAGATGCGCCAGGACACGGCGCAACACGACGATCTCTTTCGCCTCCTGTCGATCTCCCAGCGTAGCGAATTGAACAGCACCACCGACATCAGTCAAACCAGGCAAATCGTCGTCGGGGATGTTTTCAAGGCCCAGCTCGAATCCATCGAGAACGCGCAGAGCATCAATGCTCTGGCCATGGTGAATGAACTTATCCAGATGCCCTCGTTAAGGTCGATGCTTGACCAAGTATTGAACGAGGCGGCGCCAGGCCTGGACCATCGACAGATTCGAGTGGCATTCATCAAGGGGACTCACTTGGGAGATCCGAAGGCAATCCCGGTGACTGAAAGCATCCCACTGAGCGATGCAGTCCTGGACTACTTTCATAATCAGGGCTGGCCTGCCGGCCATCACATCGATCTGACTCATCCCGGGACGCCTGAATCCTCCTACACCGCGCAGCAATGGGAAGACTTCATAAGGGACACGGCCAAAACACTGATCGCGACACTGATCAACGCTATCGATGCCTTTTGGGAGGGAACGACAACCTCTTTCTATATGTCACGACGCAAACTTCTATCTCGTGTCATTCACGATGGACTATGGGCCTCCATCCTGATCGAACGGGAGAAAAAACAACTGACGGATGAGCAGAGTCGTGAGCTGCTTCGGTTATTCCGCCCCTCAGGCCGAGACGAGCCACTGCTGTTCATCGAAACCATTCGACTCTGGGAATATGAACCGCACTTCGTGGAACTTGCCGGTTCGATGATGATCAGCGCCAAGGGGCATTATCTTTATACGCCCCTCGAAGGCTTTCAAAAGATAAGCAACTATTCAGGTTTCAAAGACAGGCTGTACGGCCAATCCACGAGCAGCGTAGAAAAGGAAAAAATCTATAGCCTCCTGGGCCTGGAAGAGCGTAACCGCTTCCTGCGCTTTGATGAACCGCAGCTCTCGGGAAAAGCACTGGACTTGCCGATAGCCGAAACCCTGGCAAGCGCAATAATCGAAAAACAGAAGAATAACTTCCATTACGCACTGGAAATGTCTCGCCAGGCCGATGTCGACATCCACTCGCTTATCGACAAGGCCCTGGATATACGTGCGTTTATCAACAAAAGCCTTTTGAGTCAGCCAACCGCAGGACATTGGGGGACGCATCCCGCATTTCATGGTGACCTGCGCCCATCCAATTTCATGGCCGACCAATTGGAAAAAAAAATCAACAGCTATGCCGATGTGGAAGAAGCTTTCGACGGCCTCTTTGGTCAGTTACCGACCTCCCCCGACGTTTCGCTGCACAACCAGCTCAGGCCGCTGCTGGCTGAACTGACCAATGTTTTTTCGTTGGGTATCCGCGCCGAGGCCGAACTCAGGGAACTTGATTCAAGCCTGCCGTCGATTGCGAATGATCTGATCAAAACGGTTTTTGCCTACGACTCAGACTTCCCGGACCGCTCACAACGTAAAGCCGTCAGGGGCTTTCGGCCGGATGTCTATTCATTGACACTCGCTTGCAGTGAAGAAGGCCAAACGATTCAGTTACCTCTCGCCAATTGTTTTTTATTAACCGAGCGTGGAGGACTCGATACGCCCTACTCAGGCATGGCGATCCTTTGGACCCCGGCCGAGGGTTTGCAGGGTTTTTCGTCCATTGAGATTGCCACCCAGAAATTGAATCAACATCTGCTCGACTCTCAAAGGCGCTTTGGCTTACTCGAAAATCTCACCGCCGCTCAACGCTTGCCCCATAGACGCTACCAGCTCCATGCGTATGAGCTGATCGAAGACAACGTGCTGGTAAATCGGATGAGTTCGTTTATCAAGCACTTTGAGGCCGAATATGGCTATCTGAGCACGTTGAAAGCCGGCGATTGGCGACTGACCGGGCCGGCACTGGTCAAAACTCTTCAGGCGCTCGTGAACAAAGGAGCGCCCACCAATCTGAAACGCGCCAAATCCATTGCCCAGGCAAATAAACGCCAGCAGAAACTACCCGCCTGGCTTGGCACGGCCCCCCTTGAAGAAAAACGCGTGCACGTAGAAGTGGTCGAGCAATATAAAAACAGCGTGTCCGATGGCAAGGATTACCTGGATGGCATCGAGCCCCTGCGAACTTATGTGCAGAAAAAACTGCAAACGCTATTGGACGCGCGCTTTCCCCGGAAAAACCTGGACCCGGAAACCATCCAGATCACGCCCAACCTGGCGATCGTGGGGCCAGCCAGTTCGTTGACCGACTTTGCCTTGCATCACGTCGATGTGACCGAGAAGGGTTTCAAGGTTTCGTCAACGTCCACGCAGCCGTTGCCCGGTGGTTTGAACGAGACGGCGGTGCGGCAAATGTTATCGTCGCTAGAGATCCCGAGCACCTATAAAAACCATGTAACCCAAGCACTTTCCGGCAGCGCTGCGGACGCTCAGCCGAGGAAACGGCGCTTTCGCCAACAGCTCCCTTGGCAATTGTTGCAGTACGCTCACGCACGGTATCTACAACAACATCTTTCGCCGACGGCATTCGACCTGGTCCGGCAGGTCATGGACATGCCGGATGCCATCGCTCGTCAAGCGGTCGAAGGCACCAGCGCCTTCTTCCGCCCTTTGGAACTGATCAAGACCGGAGGCGGCGCCGCGATCAAAGCGTTGGGGCTCTACCTGTTCAGTTCGGCTAACGATGCAACCAGCCCTCACGTCCTTTATTCGCCCTATCATGACGGAGATCAGTTACAAGAGTTCGAGAATGAAGAGAGCATCGTCGCTGCACTCAACACACCCGGCGCGCTCCAGGACTTGCTGATTCGCCGGCTTCCCAAGGAGCAGCAAGCCACGTTTAAAAATCTCTTCGCCTCCACGCGTGGGAAACAATCGGAGATGACCCTGGGCTTCAGCCCCATCAATACAAATGTTCTGCATACGCTGTATGACGACAATGCGGCGTTACTGGCAGATATGTTGACCGCGCAAACCCAGCCCCACCGTCAGTCTGATTGGGCCACAGTCCTCCAGCTGTTCAGCACCGGCGTCAGGATGCTGGGCAAACAGTTACCGGCCAAACTGTCCTTTTTGGAAACACTTTGGGAGAGCTACCAGGATTTCAAGGATTCAGCCGAAGACTTGCAGCGGCATGATTGGAAGAGCGGGCTGCACAATTTTATCGCCGGCGCCGCGGAAATGGTTTCCCTTGGTTTTTTGAATCGCAATGATACATTCGGCCTTCTTGACCCCATCGAACCCATTTCGGCGAGCACCCCGCCACCGTTGGACTGGAAGGACATCGCATGCACGGCGTCGGCCCGCACCGACCTGCAAGTCTTCGAAGCCTTGGATGTCAGTCTCTCGGACCTTCAACGAAACTTGATGCACGGAATCTACAGGGCAGTGGAAACCGGCAAGCTATACATTCCCCTCGCCGGCAAGGTGTATCAAGTGGCAAAAGCCGGCCTGGCATGGCGAATCATTCACGACGACGGCGAAGGACCGTTATTGAAGTATTCGCCTGATGACTCGAGATGGGCGATTGACCCACAGCGCCAGACGATTCGCTTCGGTAAGGCCGGGTCGAAAATAGCCGTCACCTACAGTGACTTACAGGCCAAGGGGTCATTGAATATCGAAGCGCGGGGCATGGCGCAGATACGCAGGAAATACCCTTATCGCGCCAATATGATCGTGCAAGCGCTGGAGACGGCACGGTTCTATTGCTCCAACGCCCTTTCAAATCTAGAACGACTGAAACGGCAGGTGCTTGCAGGCTCGCGACTGGATACCTACCTGAAGGCATTTTTTGGCGTCAGCGCCGTCGACGCCAGTCTTATCGGCAAAATAGACGCAGCGATCTCACCGATATGCCAGGCATTAGCCAACCCTTTATGGGCGCAGCAGAATGGGGAAAACATCGTTGTCGGCAGCCTTAAACATTTAGGGGACAGGGCGCCAGCCTTTGTGCTGGACCCCGCCAGAGTCGACAGAATTTACCTCACGCAACATTTTTTCGAGATGGGACTGGATTGGTATAAGTCCGCCGTACCCGATTACTTCAATGTCGACGCGCATGGCCAGGCAGCCACCTTCATCCACGAAGCTTCCCATCTGCTGCTCAATACACTCGATATTGTTTACCTGGATGCGGCGTATCCATTTCTGGACTTGATTCCGACAATGACCCATTCGGGACGAATGGAATACGAAGCGCTAAAAGTCAAGCAAGAGGAGGGATTTTCTTTGGCCACACCAAAATCAAAACTGTTTACGCAATGGAATGAATCAGACAACAGGCTTACGAACATCGAGCAATTGCCTATGTATAAGGACACCGTCCGAGAAATCCTGAAGATAACCGGCGCTGAAAACATGAATGGCGCACGTGACGCGTTCCTCGACCCGATTCTGCCGGACAAGCGCATCGACGTCATGCTGCGTAACGCCGACTCGATCACGCTCTTGATTTGTGAATTGGGACGGCAACTCGATGTGAGTCCCACCCGCAAAGTTGTGGCGTCGTGATCTGGATGGTGGTGTTGATCTTTTTTTCACGCACGGTATGCGACGCTAGGCTATGACACGAGAAAAAAACGCTCATTGATGCTCAAACGCCATAACGGCTGTTCTCGGCAGCTCATGCCGAAGGTTAGAATGCGGCAAACCAGGAAGAGTCAATGACCGAACGTATACTCTCGGAAGCCGAATATGACGCCATCACCGATGCGGCCGCGCATTGGTGCATGCGTCTGCATGCCGATGACTGCACGAATACCGAGCGGCTCGCATTCAAGCAATGGCACGACGCCGATCCCTTGCATGCCTTTGAATACGAAGCCATGCTGGAAATCTGGGGCGCTGCCGAACACTTGCCGCGTGTCGAGCCGATGCCCGCCGCCCCGCGCCCCCGATCCCGGTCCCGCTGGAACCGGTTGGCCATCGCTGCCACGGTGCTCGCCCTGGGCCTGCCCCTGGCCGCGTTCACCGGTTGGAACCTGGGATGGCTACCCAACGCCTATCAGCGATTCGAGGCCGGCACGAGCGTGCGTCAGATCATCCTGGACGACGGCAGCCAGGTAGAACTCAACCTGGGCAGCGAACTGGTGTTCGCCAACTACAAGGACGAGCGTCGGGTCACGCTGAAAAAAGGCGAGGCTTTTTTCGACGTAAGCCATGATACCCGGCATCCGTTCGTTGTCCGGGCAGGCCAGGGCCAGGTACGCGTGACGGGTACGCGTTTCAACGTCTGGATGTATCAGGATCAGGTACGGGTCACGCTGCTGGAGGGTTCCGTTTGGGTGACCAGCAACAAGGCGTCCAATGCTGGCGGTTCACAGCTGTCACCCGGGATGCAGGCGAGCTACAAGGCTGGCGATTTCCAACCGCAGGTTCGCGAGGTCGGGGTCGATGACAGTTCATTGGCGTGGCGTAACGGCAAGCTGGTGCTGGATAACCTCGCCCTCTCGGACGCTCTGCCTTTGATCAATCGCTATCTCGACCACCCCGTCATGCTGGCCGACAACAGCACGGGCACCTTGCGTATCGGCGGTATCTACAACCTCAACGAGGTGAAGAACCTCGTGCCTACGTTGCCTAAGGTCTTGCCGGTCTACCTGACACAGAACAAGGACGGCAACCTGGTGCTCAACGCCATCGGCCGCCCACCCCGAAACTGAAAAAGCCGCCACCCATACGGGTCGCGGCTTTCTGTCCAGCTCGGCTTGACTACTGCGTCGCCACCTTTGCTGCTCGATCAGCCTCTCGAATAATCAGCGCTTGATAATGCGGGTCGGCCTTGATCTGCTGTTCGGTGAAGGGCAGCACACTCCATTGGCGGTTCGAGAACGCCTGGGTCTGATCCGCCGAATAAGGCGATGAGGGATCGCTGGAGAGCGAGAAGGCCAACAACCCCTGAGCATTGGGACCGCTGCCGTCAAACGTCACCACTTGCAGATAGCTGGTGCCGCCGACCACTTCGCGTTTACCGTTCGCGCCCGGCACGCTCTGGATCGCGTTGTAGATTCCCAATTCTCCAGGTCCGCCGTGAATGGGCGTGCGATGGGCACCGCTGCTGGCCACCTGTATGTCCTGCCATTGACTGTCCGCAGGCAGCCCGGCCGCCTTCAACGCGTCCACCGATGCACGCATGGCCTGACGCAAGGCCTCGGCCACCGCAGGCCGCTCGACCGCCAGGCCGCGAGGGGTATGTTGCGGATCCTTCGGGTCAAATGCGACGCGCCAGATACCAGGCACAGCCTGCAACGCCTGCATGATGTGCTGGAAATGGACGAAGCCCACGCCGTTGTCCAGGCTCGCGGTGCGATCCCAGTTCTTCAGACGAGTGCATGCCTCGGCCAATGCCGATGCATCGGCTCCCAGGTCGCCGGCGCAAAACCCCAACAGGTCGGGCATGACCTGATCGGCCAGATAGACCTGGTCGTCCATGACCATGCGCTGCAGGTCATTGACCGTCACTGGCCCGCTCTTGGCCAACTGGCCCAGTCGATCCAGGGCAAACCGCGCGCGCAGGCCCAGCGGCAGGTCTTGCTGGCTGATCACCGGCGAATAGCCGGACAAGGGCCGCGAGGGGTTGACCATCCAGGCGGAATCGTTGGAGTTCTGCACGTAATCGCGACGTGACAACTGTGGGAGCTTGTCGGCCGCGTAAATACCCTTTTGCACGGCTTTGGGGTCGATGTCCCAATCACATTCACTGCGCGAGCCATCCAGCACGATCAGCTTCTGGCCGGCCCTGGGATCGCTGCAGCGGGCAAGCTTGTGGGCGTCGACGTTGGGCACCACCGAGACGTTCATGTACAGGCTGTGACCTTGGTCGTCCACCGCCAGCGTATTGACCCACGCAATCCCATGGATGCGCTGGACAGTGTCCTGCAGATCCTTGAGCGTGACGGCACGATTCATCGCGTACCACTGCGCCAGTACCCGATCATTTTCCAGGTTGGCATCGCGCAAGCTGTAGGCGAACCGGTTATCCCAGTCCAGCTTGCCCGGCCATTGCACGATCGGCCCGAACCTGGAGCTATAGACCACCCGCGAAACGGGCTTGACCTGCCCATCGGCTTGCTTGATATCCACCGTGACCGTTTGCTGACGCATAGGCACTGACTTGCCATCGAACAGGTAGCGGGTCGGGTCTTTGGGGTCCAATTGCAGGCGGTACAGTGTGAAGTGTTTTGACGTATCGACGGTGTGGGTCCAGGCCAGATGCTGGCTGAAGCCGATATTGATCATCGGCAAGCCTGGGAGGGCCGCACCCATCACGTCAAGTTTGCCAGGTATGGTCAAGTGCATCTGGTAAAAACGCATGCCACCCAACCAGGGAAAATGCGGGTTCGCCAGCAGCATGCCGCGCCCGTTGAAGGAGCGTTCGCTGCCGATGGCCAAGGCATTGCTCCCGCGTTCAAGGGCGAAACGCTGCTGGCGGGCCGCCGCGACAGCGAAGCCGGACGTCGATAGGTCGGCTTGCGCGGTTGCCTTGGGTGGCTGCGCCCCGGCCAAGGCCTCGGCGAACTGGCCGACGCCGCCCTCTACCAGCAGACGCCGGGTCAGCTTCACCAAGTCCTGCGTGGTGATCGGTCGTACCCATTCGCTCGCGCATTGTTCGGGCAGGCCTTTCTCCCTGCGCTCAGCCAACGCACGGTTGTAACCGCCCACATAACCTTCCACCAACTGTTGGACCTCGGGCGCCTGGGCCTGCCAGAAACCGGAGACAGCCTGCGGTGTATTGAGCCAGGTGAAAAACAGGTCGCTGGCTCGGTTCTCTCGTTGCTCGACCGTGACCTGTTGCGGGCCAAAATAACGCGAGCGTTGACCATTGACCGTCACGATTTCATTGGCCAGCAAACACAAATTATCCTGCGCGTAAGCGTAGCCGATGCCGTACCCCAGCCCCCGCTCGTCCTGGGCCCGAATATGCGGCACGCCAAAACTGGTGCGACGAATTTCCGCAGTGGCCTGCTCAGCCTCGCCTCGCGCGCCGACCACGGTACTCAGGCCCAGGGTCATCCCCAGCAACGCACCGGCAAAGCAAAACCTCGATAACTGCCCGGACATTCCCACATGCACTCCCGCTCGATAGCTTTCAAGAACCAGGACGGTCACCGGTACGTCCACGGACAACATCCGGTCCGGCCTGGAAATCCACATGCCGCATGCTGAACGCGGATGTGCCTACCTTGAGAACGAACCGGATGAAAAAAAATTAACGGTCTCGCAACCCGCTTTTACGGGGCTTCGGCCAGGTCCAGGCAATTTTTTCACATCAAGGCTCTCATGATTGGTCACTTTCGTTCGTCCTATACAGGAGAGCATTCGTGATTGTTTCTGTCAGGCTGATAAGGAGTCTCTACATGCATAACACGCAAGTCCCCATGGAGGGTAAGCCAGGATCGGCCCGCGTCGCGATGACAAACACCCACCGCGAATTTCCGGGGCCAACGGAGCGAGGCGGTAACGAACAGATCAAGCGGCTGCTCAAGAGCTATGGGCTCAGGACCAGCCTGATCCGTCTCAAAGTCATCGATGCGCTGCTCAAGGCCGCCGAGGAAAATCGCCGCTTGGGCGTACGGGGTGTTCACAGCCAATTGCTGGGATTGGACATTCCATTGTCCTTCCTGAGCGTGCGTGAGGTTTTGAAGCGCCTGTGCAGCGAGGGCGTGGTTACGCTCAATCCCGATAAAAGCTACAGCTTGCACCACAGCGCCGTGGCCTTGCTCAACCCTGGGGAGTGACCGGCGCTCAAGGCTTGACCTTGCGCCGCATCACGCCGTTGATCCCCACCACGATGACCGCCACGGCAATGGCGATGTATTGAAACAGCTGCTCGCTGATCATGCCTTTGCCTTGCATCCAGGACAGTCCCAGCATGATTGCCAGGACGACGAGCACCACCAGAATCGAGTATTTCAAACGTTGTGAATGTGTCATTTGCCATGTTCCTGAAGTGATCCGTTGTGCATCCCGCGTACTTCCCAGGCACTGTTTCGCCGATGTCATTTGCGCGATGCAGGCAGGCCATATGGTACAGCCGTGGCGCATTTTTGCGCGACTGCGGCTGTAGAAGATTGGTCAGCTGTCTCCATCGGACGTCAGATTATTTACCAATAGGAACTGCAAGCATCCTCTGAAGGATACTTCCTACAAACGTAGTTCCTTTTTCCCTCACCGATACAGGGAAAGACGCCTTACGACCATGGACGCCCCCACGTACTCTCGAAAAAGAAGTGATTTTCTTCTTTCCGAAAGCCAACGTTGGGTACTCATGCAGAATCAGCCGTCCCTTTTATCACCCATTCGCCTGACAGGTTTCTGCCTGGCAATCGCCCTTTTCGAATGCCTCACTTACATGGCCAGCGACCTGGTCATGCCCGCCATGCTCAAGGTGACCCAGGACCTGGATGCGCCTGCAGATCAAATTCCTTATGCGTTCAACTTGTACCTTTTGGGCGGCATCCTGCTGCCATGGCTGATCGGTCCGTTGTCGGACCGCCATGGCCGGCGCCCATTCATGCTCGCCGGTTGTGGCGGGTTTGTGGTCGCCTGCGTGGCAATCACCCAGGTCACCGACATGCATGGGTTCAATGGGCTCCGTCTGATCCAAGGCATGGGGCTGGGCTTTGTGATTGCGGTCAGCTATCCGGCCATACAAGAAGTATTTTGCGAAGCCGACGCCGTGAAAGTCATGGCGTTGCTGGGCAACCTCGCCCTTCTCTCGCCGTTGCTGGGGCCATTGGTGGGCGGGCTGCTGCTGCAATGGCTGTCCTGGCGCGAGCTGTTCATGCTGCTGGCCGGCCTCGGTATGGTGAGCTGGCTCGCTTTGTGGTGGTTCATGCCGCGAAACATCCAAGTTACGGCTAAAACGCCGGACGTCGAGGCGTTAGACGTGCGTTCGCTGGTCAGGCGATACAGCGCGCTGCTGGGCCATGTGGGGTTCATGTCGGCCAGCGTCGCGCTGGGCTTGATGAGCTTGCCGCTGATTGCCTGGATCGGCCTGTCGCCCTTGCTGTTGATCCAGGGCCAGGGCTTGTCGCCACTGGAATATGGGGTTTGGCAGATTCCGGTTTTCTCGGCGGTGATCCTCGGAAATTTCCTGCTCAACATCCTGGTAGAGCGGGTCGGCGTGCGCCGGGTGGTCTACTACAGCCTGTGGCCTTTCTGCGCTGGACTGGTCGCCTTGGTCGTAGCCAGCCAATTCGATCTTCCCCTCACCGTATTGGTCAGCAGCCTGTCGCTGTACGCCGTCGGGCTCGGCATGGGCAATGCCGCGTTGTATCGACTGGCGCTGTTTGCCAGCGATGACAGCAAGGGGCTGGTCTCGGCCATGGTCGGGATGATTTCCATCGCGGTGATGAGCGCGGCGGGCTCGCTGTTGGCCCTGCTGGGTGCCGGGGCGAACCTGCAATCCTTTGCGTTGATGGCCGGCATCGCCGGGCTCAGCTGTCTTGTTGCGTTGCGCCTGTTCATAACGCAACCGTCCGCTCACGTTTGAATGCTCCCCCTCTCTGAGGAAAACCTGATGATTCACTTTCCCTACGCCGATGCGCTTTGCGCATTGCCGCAACCGTATGGCTGCGATTTGGTACCCCTCGGGTTGTTCGATAAGGCGATGGCTGAAATCAGCCTGTTCCACTGCCATCACTCGCCCGGCTACGAAGACTGGCTCAACGCCAACGGCCTTACGGTGGACGACTTGGAGCACCTGACCGACTGGTCGCGCCTGCCGCCTATCTATGCCAATTACTTCAAACAGCGATTGCTGCTCAGCCCCACCGCCGAAGATGCACTGGAGCTCACGTCTTCTGGCACCAGCGGCCAGAAAAGCCGCATGCGTTATGACGAGCGCAGCATGGCGGCGGCCCAAGGGATGGTGGCAAACATCTTTGACTACTATCGCTGGAACACACCGGATTCGCCCTGCAACTACCTGCTGTTCAGCCATGAACCCGAAGCAGCCAATCGGCTAGGCACCGCGTATACCGAT
The DNA here is from genome assembly GCF_014268645.1 of Pseudomonas sp. SWRI154. Lineage (NCBI taxonomy): Bacteria > Pseudomonadati > Pseudomonadota > Gammaproteobacteria > Pseudomonadales > Pseudomonadaceae > Pseudomonas > Pseudomonas sp. SWRI154. Next base: position 107,473 of record NZ_JABWQW010000005.1, on the reverse strand, counting down.
CAGTTCCTCTGCCGCTTCGCACCGGCCAATCGCGTCGCCTATGCCCTGAGGCGTACCGGAAAAAGCCACGAGTTCGACGTTTTCGGTGTGATCGCGGCCTTGCAATCGTTCGCCGAAGAAGGACTGCCGGTGCGCATTTTCGGCTTTCCGGCGCTGCTGTGGCACGTGCTTGAGCGCATGACGGACACCGGCCAACTGGACCTGAAGCTAGACCCCGCGTCTCTGGTTTTCCTGGGCGGGGGCTGGAAGAAACAGGCCGCAGAGGAAATCCCCCGCCGTCAGGTCTACGAACGTATCACCCGGCAACTGGGCATCGAGCCCCATCGCTGCCGTGACGGTTATGGCGCGGTCGAGCACGCGGTGCCCTACATCGAATGTGAACGCCATCGGTTCCACGTACCGGTCTATTCGAAAGTCTTCGTGCGCCACCCCGCGAACTTCAGCGTCCAGCCGTTCGGCGAGGCAGGACTGCTGTCGTTCGTATCGCCTTACATCTCTTCCAGTCCGGCCCATGCCGTGGTGATGAGCGATCTGGCGACCTTGCACCCCGCCACCTGCGAGTGCGGCCTGAAGACCCAATGGTTCGAACTGCACGGTCGGGCCGGTACCAGTGCCAGCCGAAGCTGCGCCATGGCCGCCGCCGAACTGATCAAGGAAAACTGACATGTACCTCGTAAATGGCCAACTGAGCGCCGACCTGACGCTCGAAACCGCGCTTGAATGCCTGCAAGCGCAACTCCCCGCGCTGCTGGACGTCCCGCCCCGCAGCGAAGAGGTACTCGATTGCGCAGAGGCGTTCGTAGCGAGGCTGCGCACGCCCGGCCAGCAGCTCATGCTCGATGAGGATCAGCGCCAGGCGCTGATAACATTCTGTGACCGCAAGCACTTGAGCCTCAAGCTTGAGCGGGAACTGGGAGCGAGTCCACGCTCGTTGCGGCGAATCGATTACGGCGACGGCCCCTTCGAAAGCTGGCAGCCCCTTGGCCTCGTGGTGCACGTCACCCCGGGTAACTCAGCCTTGCTGGGATTCTGCGCGGCGTTGGAAGGCCTGTTGGCGGGGAACGTGAACTGGCTGCGACCCAGCGCTCGCGATGGCGACCTCACGGCCCGCCTGCTGGCGGCATTCTTGAGCGGCGACCCGAGTGGACGGCTGCACGGTTACGTGGCGGTACTGCCTGTGCCAGCCAAGGAGAGCAGGCGTCTTTTCGCACTGGCGCATGGCGTCAGCGCCTGGGGTGGCAACACCGCGCTGACAGCGCTGCGCGAGCAGATTCCAAGCGGCTGCCGCTGGATCGACTGGGGTCATCGGGTCAGCTTCGCCTATATCACCCCTGCCGCCGCCAACGAGCAGACGCTGGACAGCCTGGTGGATGAAATCTGCCGCCTCGATCAACAGGCGTGCTCCAGCCCGCAATGGCTGTTGGTCGACAGCAACGAGCCGGCGCAGCTGCAAGCATTGGGCAACGCCCTGGCTGCCGCTTTCGAACGGCGGAGCGGACACTGGCCCGCCCTGGAAGCCACCGCGGCTGAAGCGTGTGAAATCACCACCCGAACCGCATTGGCCCGACTCGATTACAGTTTCGCCGGAGCAATCGGCGAGGTCTGGGCGGGTGACGGCTGGCGCATTTTGTGGGAGCACCACCGCGAACTGCTGCCCTCGCCACTGTTTCGCACGTTGCTGCTGCGGCCGGTGCCTGAAGAGCTGCTTTGTGAAACGTTACTGCCCTGGCGGAACGTACTGCAGAGCTGCGCCCTGATCTGTGAGCCGGAGCGGGCGGCCGGGTTGGCGCGCCGCCTGATAACGGCGGGCGTCACCCGCGTGGCCTCGACCGCCGCGATCCAACAGGGCTATGACGGCGAGCCACACGACGGTGTCTACGCGCTGCAGCGATTGAGCCGGCGAGTATCAGTCGGACTAGCGCCGGATGTCGCCAGTCATCGTGTCACGCTGGATGCCGTTGCCGCGGCGGTGCCGCTCCATCCGTCGACGCCAATCATGGACAAGGCCGCGTTCCTTGCACTGCCCCTAGCCCCTCAAGCCCAACTGTTCTTCCGCTCTGGCGGCAGCAGCGGCGCCCCCGTGCTGTCGCCCTACAGTTATGGCGATTTTGAGCACCACATGCGTGCCGCCGCCGACGGCCTGCGCGCTGCGGGCCTGGATCCTGCGCAGGACCGAGTCATCAACCTGTTTTATGGCGGCGGTCTGTACGGCGGCTTCCTCAGTTTCACGAAAATCCTGGAACAGATGAAGGTCGTGCATTACCCCATGAGCGCGCCAGCCGATGAGGATTTCGCCGAGATCGCGCAGTTGATTGTCGATCATCGGATCAACACCGTGATTGGCATGCCCAGTACCCTGCACCGCCTGTTCGCAAGCCAACAGCGGGAGCTCCAACGCTACGGCGGCGTTCATAAAATATTGCTTGGCGGCGAGCACCTGGGGCCAGACAGCCGCACGTTATTCCAGCAGTGTGGCGCCACCCGGATCTGCTCAGCCATCTACGGCACCGTGGACGCGGGGCCCCTCGGTCATGCCTGCCTGGCCAGTGATGACGGCGTGTTCCATCTCATGGACGACATTCAATACCTGGAGATCGTCCAGCCGGACATCGACAGTCCGGTCGCCGCGGGCGAAACCGGACGCTTGCTGTTCACGTCGCGCATACGTCAGGCGCGGCCTCTGCAACGCTACGAAGTTGGCGACCTGGGGCGCTGGCTACCCGGTCGCTGCGCGTGTGGCCTGGAATCGCCGAGATTCCAATTGCGCGAGCGCCACGGCCACCTGCTGCGCGTTGCGACCGAATTTATCAATACTCGGGAACTGGTCGAGCAGGCACAAGCGGCCATCCAGATCGTGCTCGATCACGAGAACGGCGGTTGTGAACGCTTGCTGATTCGCACCAATGGCGACGCCGAAACGGTTCGACGCAAAGTGCTGGAGCTTGCACCGCTGCGCACGTCCGTAGATGCCGCGCTGCTGGTCCTGAACGTCCGGAGCTGTCCGATAGAGCGCTTCGAACGCAATAAGCACAGCGGCAAAGTCCCGCTGGTAATTGATCGCAGAATCTGCGGCCAGTGAGCCCGTCCGTAATCGATAAGCAGACCTTCAAGCCTTGAGAGAATCCTGATGAGCGCTTCATTATCTTACGAGCAGTGGCTCAACCACATCCGCACGCATTCGGCCTTCTACAACACGCAGTTAAGCCATTTGCCCGCCCAGGGAAGCGCCTTCGAACAACTGCCGGTGGTCGATTTAAATGAATACTGGAAAGGCAGCGATGACCTGGATAATTGGCGAGTACTGACCGACAAAGTCAGCGATGCACTGGTTTTCAAAACCGGCGGCACGACCAGCCAAGGCAAACTTTCGGTATATACCCACGCTGAATGGCAATTGATGCTCGACTGCTTCGGTCGCAGCCTGTCCGCCCAATTGGACGCTGGAGATAGAATCGCCAACCTGTTTTTTTCCGGCGACCTGTACGCCAGCTTCCTGTTCATTCATGGCGCCCTTTGCAGCGTGGACATACCCATCACCGAGTTCCCCTTCACCGGATCGGTGGAACTCGACGCGTTGGCCGAGGCCATCGCCGGGTACGGCATCAATGTGCTGGTAGGCGTGCCTGCGCACTTGTTGGCATTTGCCAGCCATGTCAACGGACAAGGCCGATCGCTGCCAGAAATCACCACCATCCTGTTTGGCGGCGAGAACCTGTTCGAAAGCCAGATGCCGACCTTGAAGCGGGCGTTTCCCCGCGCGCGCTTTGCGTCGATCGGATACGCCAGTGTGGATGCCGGCCTGGTCGGCGCCAGCACAGCCGATTGCGGTTTGGGGGAGCATCGCGTGTTCGACGAACAGACTCGGGTAGAGATCATCGACGACCTGAGCGGTGAAGTCATCGAGGCCTGCGGTCAAACCGGCAACCTGGTGGTGACCAATCTCACCCGGACCTTGATGCCGATCGTCAGATACCCGGTAGGCGATCGGGCCATCTGGTGCGAGCCTGCCGGCACGCCACGGCGCAAGTTCGCCCTGCAAGGGCGCAGCGCACAAAGCCGTCGTGTCCGGGTGGGTGTGTTGTCGCTGTTCCCCGAAGAAATCAACGACATCGTCCGACGCATGGGCGGCGATCTTCAATGGCAACTGATTATCGAGCACGCCCAGGACAATGATCGCGTGCTTCTCAAGTGGCGACCCGATGTACCGGCGAACGCTGGGCAAATACGCTCGCGGGAACTGAAAGACGCCTTGATCGAGCAATATCCTGGCCTCGATCAACTCCGCGTGGATGTCCAGACCTGCAATGCGCAGGAGCTCGAACGCCATCCCCGTTCCGGCAAGCACCTGTCGATCATCGATCGTCGGGTCTACGGTGCGCCGACCGATAGGAGCCTCGGATGAGCCAAGTGGTCATCAGGCCGTTCAGCCCTACGGACAGTGCCGGTACCTGCGAGCTTTTCCGCCGGGTGTACGGCGATCATTACGTCTCGCCGGACGTCTACATGCCGCAGATGATCTGCCAGCATCATCTCCAGGGCCGATGGCATTCCTTGGTCGCGGTGATTGGCGATCACGTAGTCGGTCATGCCGCACTGTGTCGCCAGCAGCCTGCGAGCCAGGACGCCGAACTGGCGTTGGTGGCGGTTGATCCTGATTTGCAGGGCGCGCAGATTGCCACGCGGCTGGGAGAGCAACTCCTGGACCGCTGCCAGGCGCTCGGGCTCGCCAGGTTATCGATCAAACAAGTCACCAGCCATCGATACAGCCAACGGCTGGCACAACGGCTCGGTTTTCACGACACCGGCTTGTTGCCTGATTTCGTGCCCTCTCCGTTCGCCACGGACCGGGCCGAAACCATCGTCATTGGCTGTCAGGTCAGCGGCGGCAACGATCGGCCGTTGCCGCATCTTCAATGGCCTGCTCAATACCAATGGCTGATGGATCCACTGGCGTCGCGATTCGGAACCACCCTTGACGAGACTCCGACGGCGATACAACCGCTGCGGGTAAGCCATTTGCCTGGACGAATCGACATCGTGGCCGAGCGCATGGACGCCTGCCTCGTCGGGCAACTGCGACACCTGCCAGCCCACTGGCCGCTTTCGGTACGGCTCGGTCTCGGTCGGCACTTCTGCACGGACTACCGCCTACTGATGGCCGCCGGGTTCTTCTTCACCGGAATAATGCCCAACGAGAGCACGCAACGCTGGCAGGCGCTGTTTCACCGTATCGCCCAAGCGCGCAGGCTCACGCTGGATTCAGCGCCAATGCAACGGCTTCACGATCAATTGCAGGCGCACGCTCAAGCCTGGAAAAACACCCAGGCCAGCTCGGCCGCCTGATACCCGCCTGACCTGCGCTCAAGCTATTGGCAAGGACGCCGATAGAATCGGTACGCCTATCCCAAATTGTTTCCGAAAGACGCCTTCGTGCAAGGAACACCCACATGCCCTCATTGCGCACCATTCAGGCCCGCTACACGCTGTTCCTGGTTCTGTTTATTCTGGTGTTATCCATCCTGACCGTTGTCGGCATCAGCTATCTGGTCGCGCCCAAGCTGCGCCACACCGAAGAGCAAGTGGCACTGAACCGCATTGCCGAGGTCGCCGAACAGATCCAGGGCGAACTGAACAAGGTACAGGCACAACAACGCAGCATTACCCAGACCATCCCTCTGCTCGACAGCGATGCCATCGACAAGGTATTGCCAGGCCTGGTGGACCAGTACGGCGAGCTGAAAATCTTCGGCGGCGGGATCTGGCCATTGCCCAACCAGCGCGCCGAAGGCCGTAACAAATTCAGTACCTTCTGGCACCGTGACGCCTCCGGCAAGCTGGCAGTCAATACGTTCTGGAACAGCGACGCCGCGCCGAACTATTACGAACAACCGTGGCACAAAGGTGGCATGGCCACTGCGCCGGGCAAATGCGCCTGGGCGGCCGCCTACAAGGACGACGCCAGCGCCGAGCCTCGCACCAACTGCGCCATGGCGATCCAAAAGAATGGCGCGCCTTATGGCGTCTCCACCATTGACGTGACCTTGGGGTTCTTTAACAACCTGATTGCGCGCAAGGAAGCCGAATTGAGCGCCGAAATGCTGATCGTCGAAGGCGACGGCAAGATCATCAGCAACAGCTCGCGGATCAGCGGGCCGATCGTGCTGAAGAACATCAGCGAATTGGCGGCGGATTCGCCCTTCGCCGCCCAGGTCAAGGCTGGCCTGGCCCACCGCGACCAACCGTTGCAGCGCGTCGAGTTCGACAACAAAGGCGAAGCCAGCACGTTCTTCATGCGGCCGATCGAAGGCTCGCCGTGGTTCCTCGCCACCGCGTTGCCGACCCGCCTGATCACCGCCCAGCGTGACGATGTGTTGAACACCCTGAGCCTGCTTCAGATTCCGATGGTGATCCTGCTGGTACTGATGCAGCTGTATGCAATCCGCCAGTTGACCCACCGCATGAAAATCCTCAAGGGCAACATCGATGCGCTGTCGACCGGCGACGCCGACCTGACCCGCCGCATCACCATCCGCGCCGAGGACGAACTGGGTGCCATCGGCCATTCGGTCAACAAGTTCATTGCCTATTTGCAGGACATGATCGGCGAAGTCACCCAGGCCACCGGCGCCATGGCTTCGAGCCTGGACAACCTGCAGCGGACCTCGGCCCACACCAGCGAAATCCTCATGCGCCATGCCTCGGAAACCGACCAGACCGTGACGGCGATCACTGAAATGAGTTCCACGGCGGAAAGCGTGGCGCAGAACGCTGCCGAGACGGCGGCCTTCACCCAGCGCGCCAACGAGCATGCCGACCGTTCCCGGGTTGTGGTCGGTGAGGCGTCGAACAGCGTCGTGGCGTTGATCGACGAAGTGGCCATAGCCACCCGCAAAGTCGAAAGCATGCAACAGGACGCGCAACGCATCACCGAGATCCTCGGCGTGATCGGCGCCATCGCCGGACAAACCAACCTGTTGGCCCTCAACGCCGCCATCGAAGCCGCCCGGGCCGGTGAACAAGGCCGTGGCTTCGCGGTGGTGGCCGACGAAGTTCGCGCCCTTGCCGCCCGGACCCAGGCCAGCACCTCGGAAATCAACGAAATGCTCACCCGCCTGACTCAGGGCGTCAGCTCCTCCGTGTCGGCCATGGAGAACACCCAGGCCAGCTGCCAATCCGCCGCCGACGCCACGTCCCGGGTCAACTCGGGCCTGGATGAAATGGCCGGTTCGGTCAGCCAGATCAACAGCCTGAGCACCCAGATCGCCACCGCCGCCGAGCAACAGAGCGCGGTGACCGAGGAGATCAACCGCAGCATGGTGCAGATACGGCACATGGTGGAGGAACTGGTGGAAAGTGGTCTGGCCAGCGAGAACAACACTCGGCAACTGCTGGATGCCAATAGCCGGGTGAATGCGATTATGGGGCGGTTCAAGGTTCGGTGATGTACGCACTTGATGAAAGCACCGTGGGGTGAGAAAGCCTACTCTCTCATCCCACAGTGGTCGGGTGCATGCCGCCCGCGCTAGCTCTACGGAACGCTGTTTGGAAAACAAATGCGTATCCTTTTCTCTCAATCTTGGCGAATTCTGGATCAGCCGCGACGCTAGAAGTTGAACTCCGCCATCACGGTTTATTGCGATAGCAGATCGTCCACCACACCTGAGTGCCATCGTATTGTCCGGACAGGTGGCGACCCTGGTCCAGGAAGCTCAAATCTCGCCACCTGGTCGTCCCACCAGGATCGTTGGCGAGCCAAATGTGTGCATCGCCGCCGTCTCCCCATCCATAACGGATCAGCGATCCCCACTCGGGGTAGAGATGCCCCAGTCGTCTGTCTCCTTGTTGTCCTTGAACTACAGTGAAGTCGGCAACAATTGGAGGTCGATACCCCTTGCCCGCATTGGCTTGGACGTAGGCATAGAGTTGAGCGACAGAACGCCGCGCCAGCGTTTCCGTCAGGAACCACTTGGCGGGCGCGTTCAGGGTGTATGCGACGCTGCGCCCGGCACCATCGCGCGCGGTGATCGTGGCAGCTCCCGTCCAAGCCCGAACCAGCGTTACCTGGCCCGCGGCATTGACGGTGACCTCCGGCCGAGAGGACGTGTAGGTGACCGGACCAACGGCCCGGCCCACTGACCGAGTGTAGTAGGCGCCATCGAAGCCCGTCGTCGGTTGGAATACGCTGGGGTTCCAGCCGTTGATGCTGAATGCATTCCATTCAAGTCCGAGCACCCTCAAGGAGTACTGCGCAGAGGGATCGCCGAGGGGCAGCCCATTGCGATGCACCTCATAAAACACCAGCGCGAAACGATCGCTGTTGGGCAACAGCGTGCCCTGACCAACCGTATAGTCCAGCGGGGCTGGGGGAGTCCCCACCCGCTTGCTCTGCCGGGCACTGCCGTCAGCGGTGCCTTCGAAGATCATCGTCACGTCATCGCCGGGGCGCATGTCGTCGAATTCAACGCGGATCGTTACGCCGCCGGGCAGAACGCTCGGATCCACCGTGTCGTCGGCATCTGCCTCGATGACTCTGGGCGCCGGCAAGTCTAGCGCCACCCGTATGCTGTAAGAGCGCAGCGGGAGGGTGACGGCCTCGGCCTCGTCCTGGCTTCGGTCCAGGGTCACCTTGAATTCCAGGTCCAGCTGCGTGTCGTTCCCCAGGTCCTGCAGGTAGCTGTAGGGGGCTGTGCTGAGGGCGTAGCCCTGATCCACCCATCCCTGGCTGACGCGGCTGCCCGGCGCCAGGGTCAGGTCGTGCGCAGTGCCGTCCGCCTTGCGCCCCTTCAGCCGCAACCAGACGTACTGGCCGGCCGCGATGAGCGGCCATACGCCCACGCGGATGGTTCCGCCGCTGGTGACGGTGCCCAAGTCCAGCCCTGCGCCCTCGCCACTGTTGTCCGCCTGCAGGATCTTGGGCTTGGCGACCAGCAGGTCGTCTTGGGCAATAGGCTGCACCACCAAGGTGAGGTCGGACGAAGGAATGGGATCCTGGTTGCCCCGAATGACCTCATAAGACACCGTCACCGAGTTACCCAGATTAAAGGCCACCACACTGTTGGGGATTTCGATCCCCAACCCATCGCCGACCAACGATTCGTCTGAGGTGTATGAACCGTCGTCCGGCGCACCGGCCCAGGTGACCTTCAGCTTGTCATCGGGCAACAGACCATCGTTGGCCGGCACTTCGATGGTCAGCGAATCCTTGGCGTTCACCGGGTTCAAGGTACCTCCGTTGGCCTCCTTCACCGACGGAGGCTGCAGCGCCAACGCCGTCCCGATCACAAACTTCAACGAATCCGAATAGCTGTACTTACCCGTCGCGAACCGCAGGATGTCGTATTTGACCTTTAGTTCTCCCCCCCGATGGGCTTCGAAATGCTCCTGCACAAACGCAGCGCTCAGGGGAAACTCCACGGGTTTACCTTCGCTCAAGGCGTTAAGGGGCTTGGAGTCCTCATCGAGCAAAACACCTTGGGCATCACGTAACTCCCAATGTACGACATCTCCGCGCTTGGTCGGGTTGGTGACAGGATTGGGACACGTGACCTTGCTGGTGCCGTTGGGCAAGTCCTCGGGTTCCAACGCTCCGTCCTGCTCCCCCAGCACAATGGGCGGCGCCAGTTCGAATCGCGGTTCGCCTACGTTCAACAGCGCCGCATGGCGCGAGCCGCGACTGATGATATTGTCATCTTCATCGACACTCAGCAGGTTGTACGACAGGTCCAGCGTGCCGCCTTCGAGCGTCTTAAGGTGAGGGCCATCGACGGTGAAAAAGAAATCTTCCTTATTTTCTACTTCCTCCACGCTAGGATGGATCCACTTAAACTCCGGCTCATAGCTGCTCTGGTCAGCACGGGTCCCGGCCCATTTGAGTTCGATGGCCATCTCCGCCGTGATCACCTCGTCGAACGGAATGCGGATCCGCGTGCTCGTCAGGTCCGGATCGAGCGCACCGCTCTGGGCGTCGTCGGCAATGGGCGCCTCCAACTGGGTGGGCTCGCCGATGATGTTGATGAAGCGGCCCTTGGATTGCCCGATGACCGTACCGCCACGTTCCAGCTTGTAGGAAAACACCGCCTGGGTCCTAGCCAGGGCGCGGGCGGCACTGTTGGGCAGCAGGACCTCGACCACGTCGGGCGGGTTTTTCCCAAGTGTCTTGCGAGCCGTGGACTCGATAGGATCGCCGTCGAGAGTCGTGCCCTTGACGCGCATGATGATCACATCGTCCTTGGCGAATATGTCAGGGTCTACGGCCCAGACCTCAAGCATCACTGCCGCGTCGCCGAGCGTATCCAGGTCAAGTACGTTGCCGTCAGCTTGGTGGACGATCGGAGCCTCCAGCCGTGAACTGCCGGTGTCGACCACGATGCGCGTCTCCGGGCACCAGTCCTCGGATTGGTTTTTCACCAGGTCGTGGATCTGGAACGTCACGGCCAAGCCATCGGAACCTGAATCCCCCGCCTCTAGAATGACCTCCTTGCTGACATGGAGGGTGATGGGGTTGTTGTCCGGATCGTCGACCTGCGCCTGCTCAACCGGATCGGACTCCACCAATACGCCGCCCCAGCTCAAGGTGATCAGGTCACCCACGGCAATGTTGGGGTAGGGCTCTGGGGTCGAGCTATCCGGCTTGGCCCGAACGATGATGTCGACACCGTTCTCGGCGGCGTCTTGGTCCACGCCGTCCTCGACGAGCGCGGGGTCGATGTACATATACAATTCGGAGTGTGAGCCGGGGTCTGGGTCGAGGTCCTGGCCGCCGGGCAGCTCCAGCTTGACGTAAAGCTTGACCGGCGGGGTGTAGGGTTCATCTGACTGACTGGGCCGCTTGACCGTATAGGTCAGCTCGTAGGGGCCGGTCAGGAAGCGGTTCGGTGGGACCCACAAAGTCACGCGCTCCCCCACTTCGGTTTGTTGAGTGATCGTGTGCTGATCAACCTCGCCGCCGTCCAGCAACAATTTGACGTTGTCGCTGATGCTCATCTGCGTCCAATCGAGGATGTGAACTTTCAACCCCTTGTCAGGAAAGTTGCCCTGGACGGCGGCGAAGTTAAGCCCCCACTCGCCGGACGGCAAATCCTGCTCTGTGCGCCCGGGGATCTCCGGGGCACGCAGGGCCAGTGGTGCTGGGGCTTTTTTCGGTTGAGTCAGCATGGCGGGCACTCCGGTCGTGAAGGGACGATGGAGTGATTTATGCGCCCGGGCGTGTGGGGTGGCTACTGTCAGAACTTACAGGTGTGGGCAGGTTGCCGACGGATGGTCGGGGGCTGGCTGAACACTGCCCGTGTGGCGAGAGAGCAAGCTCGCGCTGGCCTCATAGGAGCAGACGAAGCCTGCGATCTTTTTGGTCTTTCGCTCGAGACTCAAGTGTCAGGAGAAAGATCGCAGCCCGTTGCACCCCACAGCTTCTAAAATGCGAACAACCATCGCCTATGTATTAAGGCGATAGCAGATCGTCCAGCTTTGCGTTTCGCCTGTACTCCTTTGCGACCAATGCTGTGGGTGGTTGAGGTGCGAAAAATCGCGCCAGCGCATCGTCCTGCCCGCATCGTTGGTGAGCCAGATGGTCTGACTTTGCTCGGCAGCTCCCGGCCATCCAGGATAGACATTGAGAATGCCCCATTCGTACCAAAACCAGCCATTTTTCCGAGTGCTGACGTATGAATACCCAGAACACCAGTCCCTAATCAGCGCCGGTCGATACCCCTTCCCCGCATTGCTCTGGACGAAGGCGTAGTGCTCAGCGACATTCCGTTTCGCCAGCGTCTCCAAGAGAAACCACCTAGCCGGCGCCTTGATCGTATAGGAGGCGCTACGCAAAGCCAAATCGTAGGCGGTAATGATAGCCGATCCCGTCCAGGCCCGAGTGAAGGTGACCTTGCCGGTTGCCGGCTCGACATCGACCAGTCCCGGCCGGTCGCTGCTATAGCTCACAGCCCCGATCGCGCGACGGACCGTGCGCAGGAAGAATGCACCATCGAAACCCGTAGTGGGCTGAAAATTGGCCGGGCTCCACCCATTGACCGCGAAACTGTTCCATTCCAACCCCCTCACTTTCAATGGATAGTGAAGGGAGGGGGCGGAGATTGGCTTGCCATCGTCGAAGATCTGGTAATACACCTTGACAGTCCGATCGCTGTTGGCCGCCAGGAGTGCTTGCGTGATGTCATAGTCAATCGGCTCTACGCGCAGAACCCGCTTGGTCTGTGTGGCGCTGCCGTTGGCAGTGCCTTCGAAAGTCATGAGGATGTCGTAGCCGACAAGCATGCCATCGAAGGGCTGGACCCTAACGGTGATCCCACCGGGCAGCGCACTGGGATCGACCGTGTAGTCGCTGTCGGCTTGGACGACTTGCGGGGGGCCCAATACGCCGGGCAGCGTACTCACGACATAAGTCCGGACTGGGAATGTCTGCGACTTGACCTCGTTGGTGGACTTGCTGAAATCCACTTTGAACTCCATTGCCAGTTCACTGCCATGCTTGAGTTCCTTCAGGTAAACGTAGGGTGCCGCAACCCTGTACCGCCCGTCCCTGATCCATTCTGCATTCACCGCAGGCCCTTTGGGCGGTGGCGCCCAGATATCTCGGTCATAACCTTCGGTACCATCGGCTTTCGTCCCTTTCAAGCGCAGCCAAACGTCCTGGTCCACTGCGATCAGCGGCCAGGTACCCAACTCACACGTAAGATCGGTACCGATTGCACTTAAGGTCAAATCAGGCCCGTCACCATCGTTGGCGGCTTCAAGGATCTTCGGCTTGCCCATCAACAGATCGTCTTGGTGGAAAGTTTCCAGGGTCAGATCGAACCGGGGAGAAGGGATGCGTTCCTTATCGCCCCGAATAACTTCGTAAGACACCGCCACCGTCTCACCCATACTGAAGGCCACGACGCTGTTGGGAATCTGGATCTCCAAACCATCGCTGACCAACGATTCATCCGAAGAGTGTGAACCACCGGCGGGCGTTCCCGGCGCGCCGGTCCAGGTGACTTTCACCTTGTCGTCAGGACGCAGGTCGGCGTTGACTGGCACTACGACGGTCAACGTGTCCTTGGCAGCGACTGGGTTCAGCATCGCGCCATCGGCCTCCTTCACCGATGGGGCGTGCAGATCCAGCGCCGTCTTGACTAAAAGCACCAACGTATCCGAATAACTGTACGCCCCAGTGGCGTGCTTGAGAGTATAGCGGACCGTGACAGTCTGGCCGATATTGCCCATCACAAATTCGGCGCCCACTCGAAATGTCACAGGCCGGCCGGCAGACACCGTTGTGATAGACACCCAACTGCTTGTGCTGCCAAGAGGGTTTGAGCCGGTCCAGTAATAGGTCAGGATGTCGCCTTTGACCGTGCCCGAATAGTCGACCCGCACTGTGACTTTATCGATAACCTTTGAAGGATCGAGCACATCGTTCTCAGCCTCCGGGACTATCGGTGGCGGCAGCGTTGGGCTAATCGCCTGAACCTTGATCAGCCGATGTTCGGATTCACTCACCCCGTAGATCGCCGCTTCGTCATTGGAGACCCGGTACCACAGGTCAAGACGCCCATTGGCAAGGATGCTGATGTGCTCCTCGAATACATACAACGTCACCAATTTACTAGCGGCGTCATTTCTGCTGACGGTATGGGTTTCCCCGTGCATATAAGGCGCACCATTGGATCGCGTGCCTTCCCAGATCAACTCGATGAAATCGCCGTCGGCGATGCCGGGATACGAGACGTCCACCGTCGCCATCGGAGTGTCCGGTTCCAGGATCTCGCCCATCACTTCACGAAGGACCGGGGCGGGATACGCGTAAACATCGCCCACGACACTGGCAAACGCACGCTTGGAGGAAAGGGGCGGATCACCATTTTTCTTGGTCAATACATGCGAAGCGTCAGCCGAGCCCATGGCGATGGCGCGGACTTCTGCGTAGGGAATCTTCAGGGGAAGTATTTGCGGCACCTTAGTGATCTCGTGTGCCTGGGTGTGGATCAACGGCTTGCCCACCTGTGGCGTGCCGATCCAGGTCATCGTGACCGTGTCGCCGATTTCGAATTCCTCTTCCCGGACATGGATCAGCACGGTGACGTCCTGTTGGTTCAACGCCTTGAGATCGATGATACCGTCGACGGCCTCGTCGATGATCGGCGCCTCAAGGCGCCAGGCGCCGGCATCCACGACCACGTTGGTTGATATCGACCAGTCCTCCGAGTTATTCCATACCTCATCGTGCACCCGATACCGCACCGGCAGATCGCGGCTATCGCCGCCAGCCAGGATATCGGCCTGTTCGGCGATCACCTCGATAGGTTGTGTGCCCGCCACCTGCTCTGGCGTCAGAACGAGTGGCGTCAGGGAGACGCTACCCCATCTCACCTGGATGACGTCGCGCACGGCGATGTTGGGGTAGCGCTGGATCGTCATGGGCACGCCTTTGGCGGCCCACTCGGCATCCACGCCTTGAGCGATCACCTCGGGTGGCAACTGCACCATCTTGAGTTCCGAGTGCCCCGGCAGGTGCGGTTCCTTGTCGCGACCGCCGGGGCGATCCAGCTTGACCAGCAAGCGCAGCTCAACGGACGGATCGTCAGGGTTCGGTTTATCTTTGCGATGGACCACGTAATAGCAGCGTTCGATCCAGCCGGGCACGAACCACTCCTTGCCCACGAAGAAGTACAGAGGTTCGTTCTCCTCGCCAGCCAGCACTTCGTGGTGCCAGACGACGTTCGCATCCAGATAGACATCGACGATATCGCCCGCCTGCATGGGAAAGCTCCACGGGTCGAGGATACAAAAGACCCCTTGTTCGTGGTCCTCCACCACGCCCAGGCCGATACCGCCGTCACCGTCCACGATGGGGCTGGCCATGCCCGCGATGGTCAGCGCATAGTTTGACAATTGACCTTCGGCGGTTGATCTGGAGGGCGGTAAATAAAAGCGAAAAGAGGTCATGGCCAGTTCCTTTATCCAGCACGATGCGGTGGCTTTTTCAGATCGCGACGCGATAGATCGGATTTAGCGCCACATCAGCAGGATCAGCTACTGTCAGAACTTACAGGTACGGGCAACTTACAGATGAATGGTCAGGGGAGGATCACCAGTTCTTCGAGCCTGACAATTCTGTAATCCGCCCCTCAGCCTCCCGTCAGGCGCTCGCTGCTACTCTGTTATTCTCCGTCCAATTCTTTCGCCACGAGATCGCCCCATGGCCAATCCCCTGCATCTGCTCGCCCTGAGCGCCCTGCTCATTTCCTCCCTGGCCCAGGCCGCCGAGCCGCTTACCATCGATGTGCATCGCGACGCCAATTGCGGCTGCTGCAAGAAGTGGATCTCCCATTTGCAAGCCAACGGTTTCAAGGTCAACGACCACATCGAGGCCGACATGAGTTCGGTCAAGCAACGCCTGGGCGTGGCACCGAACCTGCGTTCGTGCCACACCGCCGAAATCAACGGCAAGTTTGTCGAAGGCCATGTCCCGGCCGACCAGGTGCTGGCGCTGAGCAAGCGCGATGATTTGCTCGGGGTGGCCGCGCCGGGCATGCCGATGGGCTCGCCGGGCATGGAAATGGACGGCATGAGCGACGCTTATCAAGTGATCGGCCTGAAACAAGACGGCACGCAAACCGTGGTGGCGGACTATCCGGCCCATTGATGAACGGGGCGTATATCGGGCTGTTCCTCGCGGCGTTTGGCGCGGCGACCCTGTTGCCGTTGCAATCCGAGGCGCTGCTGGTGGGCTTGCTACTCAGCGAGCGTTACGCGATCTGGCTGCTGCTGGCCGTTGCAACCCTCGGCAACGTCCTCGGTTCCCTGGTGAACTGGTGGCTGGGTACACGCCTGGAACAATTCAAGGATCGCCGCTGGTTTCCCGTCAGCCCGTCCCATCTGGACAAGGCCCGTCGCCATTACCAACGCTATGGGTATTGGACGCTGCTGCTCAGTTGGTTGCCGATCATTGGAGATCCCCTGACGTTGGTGGCGGGGGTGATGGGCGAGCCCTGGCGGCGCTTTCTGCTGATCGTGACCCTGGCCAAGGGCCTGCGTTATGGCGTGCTTGTTCTGGCGACTCTGGGGTGGATGGGTTGAACGTTCAGACGGTTCGGTTGCCTGTGGTTAATGTCGCCATAATCGAGCCGTTCCAGGATCGGCCGGTTGCCAAAAAGGAGATCGACCATGCCGCGTTCCACCGTCCGCTGGCTGCCCAGCCTGTTCCTGACCGCTGCCCTGCCGCTGCTCGCCCAGGCCGCGAATCCGCCCGAAGGCCCGACCTACGGTCCGCAATTGGAGGGCTTCGAGTACCCCTATACGCTCAAGCATTTCCCCATCCAGTCCCAAGGCAAGTCATTGCAGATGGGCTATATGGACGTGCCCGCCCAAGGCAAACCCAACGGCCGGAGCGTGGTGCTGATGCATGGCAAGAATTTCTGCGCGGCCACCTGGGGCGATTCGATCAAGGCCCTCAGTGAAGCAGGCTACCGGGTCATCGCCCCGGACCAGATTGGCTTCTGCACCTCTAGCAAGCCGGACCACTACCAATACAGCTTCCAGCAACTGGCAACCAATACTCAGGCGCTGCTCAAGGCCCTCGGCGTGCAAAAAGCCATCGTGATGGGCCACTCCACCGGCGGCATGCTTGCCACCCGTTACGCGTTGCAGTTTCCCGACCAGGTCGAGCGCCTGGCAATGGTCAACCCTATCGGCCTTGAAGACTGGAAAGCCCTCGGTGTGCCCTACCGCACCGTGGACCAGTGGTACGAACGCGAGCTGAAACTCAGCGCCGACGGCATTCGTACCTACGAACGCAATACCTATTACGGCGGACGCTGGAAACCGGAGTTCGACCGCTGGGTAGACATGCTCGCCGGATTGAACAAAGGACCGGGGCATAAGCAAGTGGCGTGGAACTCAGCGCTGATCTACGACATGATCTTCACCCAGCCGGTCTACTACGAATTCAAGGACCTGAAAGTCCCCACGCTGCTGCTGATCGGCACGTCCGACACCACCGCCATCGGCAGCGACATCGCGCCGCCGGCCGTGAAAGCCAAGCTGGGCCGCTACGACGTACTGGGCAAGCAGGTCGCCGAACTGATTCCACGATCGACACTGGTGGAGTTCCCCAATCTGGGTCATGCGCCTCAAATGGAAGAGCCGGATCGGTTTCACAAGGCCCTGCTGGGCTGGCTGGACAAACCCATTCCCTGAAGAGGTGTTCCATGGCGGTGCAGATAGCAGTCATCGACGATTGGCAAAACGTCGCACGTGATGTGGTGGATTGGTCGGCGCTGGACAGCGTTGGCCAGGTCACGTTCCTCCACGACTACCCCGCCGACCACGACACTCTCGCCGAGCGCTTGCAAGGTTTTGAGGTCATTTGCGTGATGCGCGAACGGACCCGTTTCGATGAAGCGCTGCTGCGCCGCCTGCCTGATCTCAAGCTGTTGCTGACCGGCGGCATGCGCAATGCCGCCCTTGACCTCAAGGCAGCGGCGGCGCTGGGCATCCAGGTGTGCGGCACCGAGAGCTACAAGCACGCTGCGCCGGAGTTGACCTGGGCGCTGGTCATGGCCCTGAGCCGCAATCTTGTGGCGCAAGCCAACGCCCTGCGCGCCGGACTTTGGCAACAAGGCTTGGGCGGTGACTTGCATGGCAAGACGCTGGCAATCCTCGGCCTGGGCAGCATCGGCACACGGGTGGCGCGGTTCGGCCAGGTGTTCGGTATGCGCGTGATTGCTTGGAGCGAGAACCTGACCGCCGAACGGGCAGCTGAAGTCGGCGTGACCTATGTGAGTAAACAGGCACTCTTCGAGCAGGCCGATATTCTCTCGATTCACCTGGTGCTCAGCGAACGTAGCCAAGGCCTGGTGGACGCCCAGGCCTTGGGCTGGATGAAGCCAGAGGCGCTGTTGATCAATACCGCTCGCGGGCCGATTGTCGACGAAGCAGCCTTGGTCGACGCACTGCGACACAAACGCCTGGCGGGTGCCGGCCTGGACGTTTTCGCCGAGGAGCCTCTGCCATCCGGCCATCCGTTCCGAACGCTGGACAATGTACTGGCGACGCCTCACGTCGGTTACGTCAGCCGACAGAACTATCAGCAGTTCTATGGCCAGATGATCGAGGATCTGCAAGCCTGGGCGGCTGGCAAGCCAATCAGGACGCTGGCCCCGGCCGGTTGAACGTCCCCTTCATCAGGGAGCAAGCTCGCTCCCTGATGAAGCATGTGGATGCCCTCTTATAAGCCGTCAAAACGCCTCCACCGAGCGCGCCCCCTAATGGTGCGGCGCGCTGTTGAAACGCGCACGCGATTGAATCGCCACTCCTCCCCTACGCCTTCAATGTTTCAAACGAACTGCACTTCGTCGGCTCATATCCCCCTACTTCGTGTAAGACATTGCCGACAATAAACGTGATTGTCTGACAATTCGACGAAGCGAACCGCACCGCTCTAGCTTCTGACCTAGACTGCCCGTCCGGGGGCAAAACCGACCGGTCATCAGAAGGAAAAAAAGTCGAAACTTTTCGCAACGGCGACGGGTCAGGTTAGAGGTAGGGCTACAACGGCTGGAGCATTCCTTGCAACGGTCCCCTCACCTGATTCGCTTCGCCGCATTGGGCAGCGCTTTGCTCTCCTTGCGTAGCGCTCGTGCGCCTGGCCGCAGGATTCGGCCAATGAAACAACAGCTCTGGCGCTTGCCGGAAACAGATCGAGAAAATAGGAGTTATTTATGATCAGTGCTGCCTTGGAACCACAGCAAGTCCGCTCTCAACTACCGCCGGCGGCTGGGTCGCCGACGGCACCGGTGCTGGCCACCGGAGGCAAGGCACTGCTCCCTGTAGCCCGACAGAATCCCAATCGCAAAAAGATCTTGTTCGTCACCTCGGAAATTGCCGACCTGGTAAAGACCGGCGGCCTGGGCGACGTTTCTTCCGCCCTGCCGCGGGCCATGGCCGGTTTGCATGACGTTCGGGTACTGATTCCCGGCTACCCACAGGTCATGAACAGCGGCAACCCAATCCACATCATTGGCGAACTGGGCGGCCATGCCGCGCTGCCGCCATGCAAGATCGGCCGCATGGACATGGCCGATGGCTTGGTGATCTACGTGCTGATCTGTCCCGAACTGTATGCCCGCGAAGGGTCTCCCTACGGCGCCAACAATGGGCGCGACTGGCCCGACAACCATATACGCTTCGCCCGCCTGGGCCTGGCCGCGGCGGACATCGCTGCCAATCTTGCGCAGATCCACTGGTGCCCCGACCTGGTCCACGCCCATGACTGGCCAGCCGGGCTTGCGCCAGCTTACATGCACTGGCGCGGCCAACGGACGCCTACCCTGTTTACCATCCATAACCTGGCGTACCAGGGCGTGGTCAGCCTGGCGTCCTGCCCTGAACTGGGCATTCCCGAGCATGCGTTGCAACAGGAAGGCATGGAGTTCTACGGCAAGCTGTCGTTCCTGAAAGCCGGCATGGCCTATTCCAGCCACATCACTACGGTCAGCGCCACCTACGCCCAGGAAATAACCACGCCGCAATTCGGTTGCGGACTCGATGGGTTCCTTGCCGCCAAGACCCAGCAAGGCCTGCTCAGCGGCATTCCCAACGGCATCGATGAGAGCTGGGACGCAGCTACCGACACTCATCTGCAGCGCCAGTTCTCCATCGGTGACTGGGACGGCAAGGCTGCCAACGCCGCCCATGTACGCGACCTGTTCGGCCTGGACGACTCCAGCGGCCCGCTGTTCGCCGTGGTGTCGCGCCTGGTTTACCAGAAAGGCCTGGACCTCACCGAAGCCGTGGCCGAATTCATCGTCGAGTCCGGCGGGCAGATTGCAATCATCGGCCGCGGCGAACCGGAAGAAGAACAAGCCATGCGCGAACTGGCGCTGCGCTTCCCTGGACGCATCGGCGTGCGCATCGGCTTCAACGAAACCGACGCTCGGCGGATGTTCGCCGGCAGCGACTTCCTGCTCATGCCGTCGCGCTACGAGCCCTGCGGCTTGAGCCAGATGTATGCCCAGCGCTTTGGCTCGCTTCCGGTGGCACGCAATACCGGCGGGCTCGCGGACACAATCGAGGACGGCGTTACCGGCTTCCTTTTCGATGAATCCACCGTGGAGAGCTACAAACTGGCCTTGAGCCGGGCTTTCAAGGTGTTCGAGTTCCCCGAACTGCTCAATGCCATGCGCTGCCGGGCGATGTCGGCCCCCTTCAACTGGTGCAAAGCCGTGGAACCCTACGCCGAACTCTATGAACAATTGGTAGCTAAATCGCTAGGAAAATCGGCCATTCAATGAGGTAACCGATGCCGTCAAGGACGCCTGAAACCTGGACCCACGGTGCGGTCTTGCTTGATCCCGAGCACACCCGTTTTGCCCTGTGGGCCCCTGATGCCTTTTATGTCAGTGTCGAAATCGACACTGGCGAATCCATACCGATGCTGCCCCAGGCCAATGGCTGGTTCATGATCCAGGCCCGTTGCCCCGCCGGCACTCGTTACCGCTTCAATATCGATGGAGAGCTGGAGGTGCCCGATCCGGCCTCCCGAGCCCAGGACGGTGATATTGACCGCCACAGCGTGGTGGTCGACCCCCACGCTTATCAATGGCGACACACCAGTTGGTCCGGTCGCCCTTGGTACGACGCTGTCATCTATGAGCTGCACGTCGGCGCCCTCGGCGGTTTTGAAGGCGTCGAACAACAGCTGGCACGCCTCGCCGGGCTTGGCGTCACCGCTATCGAACTGATGCCGCTGTCGCAGTTTCCCGGCGATCGCAACTGGGGTTACGACGGCGTACTGCCCTATGCGCCCCAGGCTTCCTACGGCACACCGGACCAGCTCAAGCACCTGATCGACAGCGCCCACGGCCATGGCTTGGCGGTCATCGTCGATGTGGTCTACAACCACTTTGGCCCTGACGGCAATTACCTGCATCGCTACGCCAAGGGTTTCTTTCGCGAAGACAAACACACGCCTTGGGGCGCGGCGATCGATTTCCGCCGGCGCGAGGTGCGCGACTTCTTCATCGAAAACGCGCTGATGTGGCTGCTGGAATACCGTTTCGACGGCCTGCGCCTGGACGCCGTGCACGCGATCGAAGACCCGGACTTCCTGCAAGAGCTGGCCGCCGAGGTACGCCAGCAGGTGGACCCGACGCGGTACGTCTGGTTGACCGTCGAGAACGAACACAACCAGGCCCACCTCTTGGAAGAAGGCTACGACGCCCAGTGGAACGATGACGGCCACAACGCCTTGCACGTGCTGCTGACTGGCGAAACCGATGCCTATTACGCCGACTATGCCGAGCAAACGACGGAAAAACTCGCGCGTTGCCTGAGCCAGGGTTTCGTTTTCCAAGGCCACACCAACCGCCACGGCCAAGCCCGCGGCGAACCCAGCGGACATCTGCCGCCCAGCGCCTTTGTGCTGTTCCTCCAGAACCACGACCAGATCGGCAACCGGGCGCTCGGCGAACGCCTGCACCAACTCGCCCCGCCACAGGCGCTGCAAGCCGCGACAGCCTTGTTGCTGCTGTCACCGATGATTCCGTTGATGTTCATGGGCGACGAAGTTATCGCCGAACAACCGTTCCTGTTTTTCACCAGCCACCATGGCGAACTGGCGGAGCTGGTGCGTGAAGGCCGGCGCAACGAATTCAAGGCTTTCAGCGCCTTTGCCGATCCCGAGAAACGCGAGCGGATCCCCGACCCGAACGCCGCCAGCACCTTTGACGCTTCACGGCCCAGCCTGGAGGCCCATCAACCGGAGCAACTGGCCAGCGAAGCGTTCTATCGCCAGTTGTTGAAAATCCGCCGCGAGGAAATCGTCCCGCGGTTGCCCGCCGCCCATGCCCTCGGCACCGATGTACTGGGCCACGGCGCCGTGAGCGCGCGCTGGCAAATGGGCGACGGGAGTGTGTTGCGTATTGACTTGAACCTCAGCGCCCAGCCGGTCAAACACAGCGCACCGCAAGAGGCGCACATTCTTTTCGAACATCCACCGCAGGCCATGGGTCTGTTGCAACAAGGGGTACTCACGCCCTACAGCGCGCTGGTCAGTCTGACGCAAGCGACCACCTTGCCCAACATCACTGGAGAGCGCCTATGAGCGATGCGCAACTTGAAATTCTCGCGGGTCGAGCGGGCCTGGCAGTCGATTGGATCGACGCCAACGGCCGAGCGCAGAAAGTCTCACCGGCGGTACTGCGCTCGGTCCTGACCGGCCTGGGCCATCCCGCCGGCAGTGCCCAGGAAATCGACGCCAGCCTGCTGCAACTGCAAGAAGACCAACAGAATCATCGCCTGCCCCCACTGATTACGGCGGACGCAGGCGTGAATGTCGACCTGCGTCGTTATTTCGAGCCCGCCACGCCTTGCGAGGTCCAGCTCGAGGATGGCGCGACGTTGAACCTGAAACTCGATGCCGATGCCGCTTTGCCGGGGATCGTTCCGGTGGGCTATCAGCACGTCAATATCCAAGGCCAGCATTTCACCCTGGCCGTGGCACCCGCTCGCTGCTATAGCGTCGCGGATGCCGTGGACGATCCGGCACCCAGGGCCTGGGGCTTGAGCGCGCAGCTGTATTCGCTACGCCGCCCTGGCGACGGCGGCTTCGGCGACACCCAGGCCTTGGAAGAACTGGCGCGGGTGGCCGGCGAACGGGGTGCCGATGCCTTGGCCATCAGCCCGATGCACGCCATGTTCAGCAGCGACACCGGACGCTACAGCCCCTATTCACCGTCCAGCCGATTGTTCCTCAACAGCCTGTACGCCGCGCCCGGGACCATCCTGGGCGAGCGTGCGCTGCGCACCGCCATCGACGCCACGGGCTTGACCAACCAACTGCGCAGCCTTGAAGACCAGCCGCTCATCGATTGGCCAGTCGCCGCCGAGGCCAAGCAGAGGGTTCTTCGCGCCCTGTACGACGGTTTCAGCCAGGGCGAACATCCGTTGCATGAGGATTTCAGCAGCTTTCGCCACAGCAGCGGCGAAGCCCTGGAAAATCACTGCCGTTTCGAAGCGCTCCAGGCCGAACGCGCAGCGCGAGGTGAAAGCCTCGACTGGCGGCAATGGCCCGCGGAATGGCGCGACCCACGCAGTGCGGCGATAGCCCGTTTCGCCGAAGAGAACACCGACGAAATCGGCTTCTACGCCTTCTGCCAATGGCTAATCGCCCGCTGTCTCGAGCGCGCCCAGAGCGCCGCCAGATCCAGCGGGATGAGCATCGGCCTGATTGCCGATCTCGCGGTGGGTGCCGATGGCGGCGGCAGCCAGGCCTGGAGTCGGCAGGACGAACTGCTCGCCTCGCTGACCGTTGGCGCACCGCCCGACATCCTCAACCGTTCAGGCCAAGGCTGGGGCATTTCGGCGTTCTCCCCGGAGGGGCTGGTTCGCAACGGCTTTCGCGCCTTCATCGAAATGCTCCGGGCCAATTTCGCCCATGCCGGCGGCTTGCGCATCGATCACATCATGGGCCTGCAACGCTTGTGGGTGATCCCCAACGATGCCCCGCCCACCGACGGCGCTTATCTTTACTACCCGATCGATGACCTGCTGCGGCTGCTGGCCCTCGAATCCCATCGTCATCGGGCCATCGTACTGGGCGAGGACCTTGGCACCGTGCCCGATGGCCTGCGGGAAAAACTCGCTGCGCGCTCCATCCTCGGCATGCGCGTGCTGCTGTTCGAACAGGACAACACCCACTTCAAGCCTATCCTCGATTGGCCGGACGATGCCTTGGCCACGACCAGTACTCATGATCTGCCAACCCTCAACGGTTGGTGGCATGGCCATGACATCGACTGGAACGCGCGACTGGAGCTGATCGACTCCCATACAGAGATGGACTGGCGAAAACACCGCGAGCGCGAACGCGACGGACTGCGCAATGCGCTCGACCAGGACCCGCAGAACTTTCGCGAAGAACACCGTGAAACCGATCAGGTGCTGGACGCCAGCGTGCGCTTCCTCGGCCACACCCGTGCGCCGCTGGTGTTACTGCCTTTGGAGGATGCCCTGGGCATCGACGAGCAGGCCAACCTGCCCGGCACCACCGACACTCACCCCAACTGGCGGCGTCGCCTGGCTTTGGAGAGCCGAGTGCTGCTGGACGACCCGGACGCCGCTCGGCGTCTGGAAATACTCGCCTGCGCGAGACTTCAGGCGAACGAGCGTGACCGATGAACCAGACATTGACTCCACCACTGCGGGCCACCCTGCGCCTGCAGTTTCACAAAGGCTTCACCCTGGACGATGCCATACCGCAAGTGCCTTACTTCGCGTCATTGGGCATCAGCCACATCTACGCTTCACCGTTGCTGAAAGCGCGGGCCGGGTCCATGCACGGCTACGACGTGGTCGACCCGACCCAGGTCAACCCGGAGCTGGGCGGCGAGGCCGCGCTCAAACGCTTGGTCGCGACTTTACGCGAGCACCGGATGGGCCTGATCCTCGACATCGTCTCCAACCATATGGCCGTCGGCGGCAACGACAATCCCTGGTGGCTGGACCTGCTGGAATGGGGGCGCCTGAGTCCTTATGGTGAATTCTTCGACATCCAGTGGCATTCCCCCGACCCATTGATGTCAGGCCAGTTGCTTCTTCCCTTCCTCGGCAGCGACTACGGCGTGGCGTTGCAAGAAGGCACCTTGAAGTTGCACTTCGATGCCATGCAAGGCAGCTTCCAGGTCGAACATTACGAGCATCGCTTCCCCATCTGCCCAATGCAGTACGGTGAGCTGCTCAAACCCTCGGACAACGTGCCCGCCGAACATGTCGATGCACTCAAGGCCCTGGGCGAGCGTTTCACCACACTGAACTACCAGAACGACGCCCACTCTCTCGCCCGTCCTTTGCAATCGGAATTGCGAGACCTCGCCGCGCAACCGGCGATCCTGAACGCCATTGAGGACAACCTGCGCGGCTATGATTCCACTGAGCCGGAAGGTTTCGAACGCCTGCATCGGCTGCTGGAGCGCCAGAGTTACCGGCTCGCGAGCTGGCGCACAGCCGCCGACGACATCAATTGGCGGCGTTTTTTCGACGTCAACGAGCTGGGCGGCCTGCGCGTCGAACGGCCCGCGGTGTTCGAGGCGACCCACGCGAAAATCTTCGAGCTGATCGCCGAAGGGCTGGTGGACGGCCTGCGCATCGATCACATCGACGGCCTGGCCGATCCTCGTGGTTATTGCCGCAAACTGCGCCGCCGCGTCGACTCGCTTGCGCCCTCGCGGCACCTGCCGATTTTCGTCGAGAAGATCCTCGGCGATGGCGAAACCCTGCGCCGGGATTGGAACATCGATGGCAGCACGGGTTATGAGTTCATGAACCAGATCTCGCTGCTGCAACATGCCCCCGCAGGCGCCGAGCCCCTCGCGGAGTTCTGGAGCCGGCACACTGAACGCCCCGCGCATTTCATCGAAGAAGCGCGCCTGGCCCGCCAGCAGATTCTCAACGGTTCCCTGGCCGGGGATTTCGAAAGCGTCGCCCAAGCCCTGTTGCAAGTCGCGCGGGACGACGTGATGACCCGGGACCTGACCCTGGGCGCGATACGTCGGGCATTGCAGGAACTGATCGTGCATTTCCCGGTGTATCGCACCTACATCAGTCCCCTCGGCCGCTCGGCCGAAGACGAAGTGTTTTTCCAGAAAGCCGTGGAAGGCGCTCGACAAACCCTCAGCGAAGCCGACTGGCCGGTCCTCGATTGCCTGGCCAATTGGCTCGGCGGCATGCCTTGGCGCCAACGCCCTCGCGGCGGCGAACGCAAACGGTTGCGCCACGCCTGCGTGCGTTTCCAGCAACTGACCTCACCCGCCGCCGCCAAGGCTGTGGAAGACACCGCGCTCTATCGCTCGGCGGTGCTGCTGTCGCGCAATGACGTGGGCTACAACACCGAACGGTTCAGTGCCCCGGCCGAGGAATTCCACGACGCCTGCATCGAGCGTATGCAGCACTTTCCCGATAACCTGATCACCACGGCCACCCATGACCACAAGCGCGGTGAAGACACCAGGGCCCGACTGGCAGTCATCAGCGAACGCACCGATTGGTACACCACATGCGTGGAGCAGTGGCGCATTCTTTCGCCGTCCCTGCACAGCGATCCCGCGGCCCCTTCGGCCGGTGACGAGCTGATTCTCTACCAGGCGCTGCTCGGCAGTTGGCCGCTGAACCTCGACCTGCAAGATCACAAGGCGCTGGCCGACTACGCCGAACGCCTGTGGCAATGGCAGCGCAAGGCCTTGCGCGAGGCCAAGTTGCAAAGCAGTTGGGCGGCCGTCAATGACGCCTATGAGCAAGCCACCCAGATGTTCCTCGAACGGCTGCTGCTGTGCGACGAGGGCTTGCCTTTGCGCTCTGCCATCGCCGAGGCGGTGCAGACCATCGCTGCGGCCGGCGCGCTGAATAGTTTGGCGCAAACCTTGCTGCGCATGACTGTGCCCGGTGTACCGGATCTGTACCAGGGCAACGAGTTCTGGGATTTCAGCCTGGTGGACCCGGACAACCGTCGCCCGGTGGATTTCGAGGCTCGCCGCCAGAGCATGCATGCCGACAACGCACCCGACGAGCTGATACACAACTGGCGCGACGGTCGAGTCAAGCAGGCGCTGATCGCGCGGACGCTGGCCTTGCGGTCCGAGTACCCGCAACTGTTTGGCGAAGGCAACTACCAGCCGCTTGTGGTGCTCGGCAAACACGCCTCACAGGTACTGGCTTTCATGCGTGAAAACCAGCAGCAGCGGGCGGTCGTCGTGGTGCCGATTCACGCGGCCAGTCTGCTGGAAAACGGTGCCCTGCCTCACGTGGCTGCATCGGACTGGGGCGACACACGCGTGTCGTTACCGTTTGCCGCCAAGGATGAAAAACTGAAGGGACTTTTTGCAAGCGCAGCAGTCACACCCCAAAGGGAGCTGATGGTCAGCGCCGCACTGGGGGATTTCCCGGTCAATGTCTTTATTGAATCTTGAGTCAAAGTCAGGAGCACTGCGATGAGTACCGACGATAAACGCATTCGTGAATTCGCCTACCAGATCTGGGAGTCGGAAGGTAAGCCCGCCGGGCAGGAAAAACGTCATTGGGAAATGGCCCGCAAGCTGGCCGAAGCCGAGGCCTTGGCGCCAAGCAAACCAGCGAAGGCAGCCAGCAAGGCCGCCGCCAGCAAGACTGACGGCACCAAGCCGGCAACCGCCAAGAGCGCCACCGCCAAGGTTGCCACCAAGAACACCACGCCCAAGGCCAAGCCGGCGGCAAAACCTTCGGCGACAGCGGCCGCAGTGGTTCCGCCTGCCGACAAGGCCGCCGTGAAAAAGCCCCGAGCGACGCGCAAGCCACCGGCGGTCTGACCTCCCGAACTCGTCGTTCTCAAGCCAGTGCTCCTTTTAACGAAGGGGCCTGCTTGTGGCGCGAGGGTTTATCTCCTCGCCACAAGCGCAAGGCACGCAGTCCTGCGTGCACCGCATCACCGTATCCGTCTTCTGCAGGAGCAACTATGACCCGTCCAAACAAAACCACGCCGCCGCCCGTTATCGAGGCTTCGCGGATTCGTGAGGGGCTGCCGTTTCCGCTCGGCGCGACCTGGGATGGCCTCGGGGTCAATTTCGCGTTGTTCTCAGCCAACGCCACCAAGGTCGAACTGTGCATCTTCGACGACACCGGCGAGGTCGAACTTGAACGTATCGAGCTGCCGGAATATACCGACGAGATTTACCACGGCTATCTGCCCGATGCCCATCCGGGCATGATCTACGGCTATCGGGTCCATGGTCCATACGATCCGGAGAACGGCCATCGCTTCAACCCCAACAAATTGCTGATCGACCCATACGCCAAACAATTGGTCGGGGAGCTTAAGTGGTCCGAGGCGCTGTTTGGCTACACCATTGGCCACCCCGACGGCGACCTCAGTTTCGATGAACGAGACAGCGCGCCCTTCGTGCCAAAGTGCAAAGTCATCGACCCGGCGCATACCTGGGGGCACGACCATCGGGTCAGCGTGCCGTGGGACAAGACCATCCTCTACGAAACCCATGTGCGCGGCATCACCATGCGCCATCCCTCGGTGCCTGAGAACCTGCGTGGCACGTTCGGCGGCCTGATGGTCGATGATGTCCTGGAGCACATTCGCAAGCTGGGCGTTTCCTCGGTGGAGTTGATGCCTATCCATGCCTTCGTCAACGACCAGCATCTGCTGCACAAGGGCATGACCAACTATTGGGGCTACAACAGCATCGCCTTCTTCGCCCCGGACCCGCGCTACCTGGCCAGCGGCAAGATCGCCGAATTCAAGGAAATGGTCGCGCACATGCACGAGGCCAACCTGGAAGTCATTCTGGACGTGGTCTACAACCACACCGCCGAAGGCAACGAACAGGGCCCGACCCTGTCCATGCGCGGCATCGACAACGCTTCGTACTACCGGCTGATGCCCGACGACAAACGCTACTACATCAACGACTCCGGCACCGGCAACACCTTGGACCTGAGCCATCCCTGCGTCCTGCAGATGGTCACCGATTCCCTGCGCTATTGGGCCACGGAAATGCACGTGGACGGGTTCCGCTTCGACCTGGCGACTATCTTGGGCCGATATCATGATGGCTTCGACGAACGTCACAGCTTCCTCGTCGCCTGTCGGCAGGACCCGGTATTGCGCCAGGTAAAAATGATCGCAGAACCCTGGGACTGTGGCCCCGGAGGCTATCAAGTAGGAGGCTTCCCGCCTGGCTGGGCCGAATGGAACGACAAGTTCCGCGATACCGTGCGCGCCTTCTGGAAAGGCGATGACGGCCAGCTAGCCGACTTCGCCAGCCGCATGACCGCTTCGGGCGAAATGTTCAACCAGCGCGGTCGTCGTCCTTATTCCTCAGTGAATTTCGTGACTGCCCACGACGGGTTTACCCTGCATGACCTGGTGTCATACAACGACAAGCACAACGAAGCCAACGACGAAAACAACCAGGACGGCAGCAACAATAATCTGTCGTGGAATCACGGCGTAGAAGGTCCGACGGACGATCCGCAGATCAATGCACTGCGCCATCGGCAGATGCGCAACTTCTTCGCGACTTTGCTGTTGGCCCAAGGCACGCCGATGATCGTCGCTGGCGACGAGTTCGCTCGTACCCAACACGGCAACAACAACGCCTATTGCCAGGACAGCGAGATCGGCTGGGTCAATTGGGACCTGAGCGAGGATGGCGAGGCACTGCTCAAGTTCGTCAAGCGTCTGATCAAGTTGCGCCTGTCTTACCCGATCCTGCGGCGCGGGCGATTCCTGGTGGGCAATTACAACGAGGACATCGGCGTCAAGGACGTCACCTGGCTGGCCCCGGACGGCAGCGAGATGACCGTTGAACAATGGCAAGACGGCCAAGGCCGCTGCCTGGGTATGTTGATGGACGGACGCGCCCAGGAAACCGGCATCCGTCGCAAGGGTGCCGACGCGACGTTGCTGCTGGTGGTCAATGCCCATCATGACATCGTCAACTTCCGCCTGCCGGAAGTGCCCGAAGGCAGTTTCTGGACGTGCATGGTGGACACCAACCAACCGGCTGTACGTGGGCAGGAGCGTTTCGATTTCGAGTCGGAATATTCTGTAACCGGGCGCTCGTTGCTGTTGTTCGAACTTCAACGTGAAGAAGAGGATTGAGGTCGGCTCAACCACTTGCACAGGGAGAGGATCGCAAGGACGCGCTCCTCTACCGCGCATAATGCAGCTAGAACAAAAAATAACGGTTCAGATACACATTCCGACGCGACGAAACCGCCAGCATGGTCAATACTTCGCCTGCGGTAGATTCCAGGACTGGAAGCATCGCGAATCACAGCCAGGCCCTTACGGACCACAGCGGGCGGCAGGCCCGATGCATGGCTGCAAGATTGGACATGACAAGGACGTACCTCATGAAACCCGCCTCTCGCTTGCAAGGCCGGCATCACCCGCAGATATGGAACAGCGCGCCACAACTGGCCGACATTCCCATCATCAGTACCCAGACCCTCATTCCCCAAGGTGCCCGCGCGGTCATCCTTGCCCCGCACCCTGGCGATGAAGTGGGTGCCTGTGGCGGGCTGCTCCAGCTGTTGAGCAACCTGGACCAACCCATGTTGCTGATCTCAGTCACCGACGGCAGTCTCAGCCACCCCGGCTCGCCATTGTGGTCCGATGAACGACTGCGCACGTTCCGTCCGCACCCCCAGGAAAGCGTGGACGCCCTGCATCGCCTGGGCGTGCCTTCCCATGGCCTGCAATGGGTACGTGCCGGTTTCCCGGAAAAAAGCCTGGACGAGCATGAAGCACAGCTCGCCGCGTTCATCGGCCATCACCTGCGGCCAGGCGACGTAGTCTTCAGCACTTGGCGCATGGATGGCGACAGGGATCACGACACGGTCGGCCGCGCCGGAGCCTTGGCCGCGGAAAAGATCGGCGCGGTGTTCAATGAACTGCCCGTGTGGGCCTGGCATTGGCCGGTTCGCGAACAGAACAAGATACCCTGGCATCGGGCTCGCAAGTTGCGCCTGGACGTCTGGACCACCGCGCGCAAGCGCCACGCCATGCACGCTTATGCCAGTCAGCTCAGCGGTGAACCCGCCAGCGGCATTGCACCGCTGGTACCGCGGGTGATCCTTGAGCGCATGGGCATGCCGTATGAGATTGTTTTCATCTGATCGTTGAAATTTGCGGGACTTGACTCCTGAGTTGATTCCGCTGTTCCAGTCGCCCGTGATGCCATGCCACCAAGAATTCCGGAACTGCCGCAGCCGCCATCAGTCGCATGAACAGATACGTCTGACGCAGGAGTGAACGTGACTCGCGATCCCGACTGGCGGGCCCAGGAACCACTGTCGCTGGAGATGCCAGCGACGGTTCATCGGTTGCGCGTGCTGACAGTGAATACCCACAAGGGCTTTACCGCCCTCAACCGTCGTTTCATCTTGCCCGAACTGCGTGAAGCGGTGCGCAGTACAGGGGCCGACCTGGTTTTCCTGCAGGAGGTCCTTGGCGAACATGATCGACATGCCTCGCGCTATGACAATTGGCCGCAGACCTCACAATACGAATTCCTGGCCGACAGCATGTGGAGCGATTTTGCCTACGGGCGGAACGCGGTTTACCCCGACGGCCACCATGGCAACGCACTGCTTTCCAAATACCCTATCCGTCAGTTCCGCAATCTCGACGTGTCGATTACCGGTCCGGAGCGGCGTGGATTGTTGCATTGTGTGCTTGACGTGCCAGGCCACGCCGAAGTCCATGGGATCTGCGTGCACCTGAGCCTGCTGGAAAGTCATCGCCAGCTGCAACTCAAGCTGCTCTGCAAGCTACTCGACTCGTTGCCCGAAGACGCCCCGGTGATCATCGCCGGCGATTTCAATGATTGGCAATTGCGCGGCAACATCACGCTCGCTCGTCGTCAATACCTGCACGAAGCCTTCGAACACCATCATGGCCGTCCCGCTCGGACCTACCCTGCCCGTTTCCCGCTGCTACGCCTGGACCGCATTTATCTGCGCAACGCCACCAGCCACGCGCCACAAATCCTCGGCAACAAGCCCTGGACACACCTGAGCGATCATCTGCCGCTGTCGGTGGAAGTGCATCTGTGATCGCGGATATCGGCAAAGCGACCTGTAAGATCTGACAGTAGCGACGCTCTTCATTCATTGCTAGCGTGCCTTGCATACAGCGAGCGTTGCCGGGTCCTGTGTGCCATCTGTCGCGCAACCACTGCTGAAACCGGCATGCCAGGGATGCTGATGCAGAGGGATAGCACATGATTCGGCGCGATCAGGGCTTCAATCGGTTGTTCAATGTTTTGTGGGTAGCGGCTCCGTTGCTGCTACCTGTCTCTTCCGCCATGGCCGCTTGCACGCTGACACCCACGGCAGGTAATGACACCTACGTGTGCGACAGCAGCACCAGTGCCGTCGGGCTCACGGACCTGTCGGGCGATAACACGCTGACAGTCGAAGGCACCGGCGTCATTCAAGGAGACGTTGTCTTCGACGCTGGGAACGACACTGTCAGGATCAATGCCAACGGCGTGATCGACGGAGACGTCCAACAAGGTTCGGAAGCCGACGTGTTTGTGATGAGCGGTGGCAGGATCCTGTCCATCTCCCAAGGCGACGGCCTCGATCAATTCACGATGACCGGCGGGACCATTGTCGATGCGTTCGAAGACGGCGACATCGCCCAAATGAGCGGCGGCACCATTGGCAGGGTCGACATGAAGCTCGATGACAACGTTTTCGATATGTCGGGCGGGCGAATCGAAGGAAACCTCGTTGCCGGTTTCGGCAACGACACGATCATTGTGTCTGACGGATTCATCGGCGGAAATATCAGCATCAGCGGTGGCAATGACAACGTTACCGTCAGCGGTGGAATCATTGGCGGCGAGGTCCGTACCAGCAATGGCAATGATCGATTCCAATGGAGCGGTGGCCTCATTCGCTCAGCCATCCTGCTGGGCGCCGGCACCGACACCGCGCTGGTGCAGAATCTCACCGAAGCAGGGCTGGCTGCCACCCCAAGCCTGAACGGTGGCCTGGGCCAGGACGTTTTAACGTTCGAGGGCAGCACCTCCGGTACCGGCGCCCGCTACGCCAATTGGGAAACGCTCAATCTGACCCAAGGCTCACGCCTGGATCTGGCCGACACACTGGTGCTGGGTGACAGCGCTACAGGCACCGGCGTGTTCAATATCGACAGCAGCAGCGTGTTGACATCGACCCAAGGCGTCATCGCTCCATTGACCGCAGGCCAGATGACCACGCTGAACAATGCCGGGGCGATCGATCTCAGCGATGGCAATACCCGCACCAATGACACCCTCACCGTGCAGGGCAATTACGTCGGCAATAGCGGCCAGTTACGCCTGCAAACGGTGCTCGGGGCCGATGACTCCCCCAGCGACAAGTTGGTGGTCAACGGCGGCACGCTCACCGGCAGCACCGCCATCACCGTGACCAACCTTGGAGGCGCAGGCGGCCTGACCACCCAGGACGGCATCGAGCTGGTCCAGGCCCAAGGCGGAGCTGTCAGCGACAGCAATGCCTTTTCATTGGCGCAATCGGTCTCTGCCGGTGCGTTCGATTATCGTCTGTTCAAGGGCGGCGTGTCCGACAATGCCAACAATTGGTATCTGCGCTCCACTGTAGTAGCAGGCCCGATCGCGGCCCCCAGCCCAACGTTACCGGCCCTGCCTGTCGCCGTACCCGGTGCCGCGCCGATTCCACTGTATCGCCCGGAAGTTCCCACCTGGTCAGTGTTGCCCCCCGCCGCGGCACAACTGACCCTGATGGCCTTGGGCACGTTTCATGATCGCCAGGGCGACCAACGCCTGCTGACCGAAACCGGGGCGTTCGGCGCGGGCTGGGGCCGAGCCTACGGCAAGGACCTCGACCAGACCTGGGCCGGGACGGTTGCGCCGCGGTTCGACGGCTCAATCAAAGGTTTCCAGGTAGGCAACGACCTATACGCCGCGCCGACCTCTGGCGGCCAGACCCAGCGTATCGGGTTCTTTGTCGGTCATACCGAATTGAACGGCAATGTCGACGGTTTCAATCTGGGTTTCGAAGGCCGACGCGCCGGCAAGATCGAACTCGACGGCGACAGCTATGGGCTGTACTGGACCCTGATCGATCCCTCCGGCGGGTATGTCGATGCGGTAGTCATGGGCACCCGGTTGAATGGCGACAGCCGCTCCGATCGCGGCGTCAAAATCGACAATCGCGGGCACGCCCTGACCTTGTCGGCGGAGGCCGGTTATCCGTTTGCGGTGGGGCGCGACTGGGTGCTCGAACCCCAGGCGCAGATCATTCATCAGAAAATATCCCTGGACACCCAGGACGACGGTATTTCAAAGGTCGAATTCGATTCCGACAGCGCCTGGACCGGTCGCTTGGGCGCGCGGCTCAAGGGGCGCTACCAGGTCAGCAATATGCCGGTTGAGCCTTATCTGCGGGCCAATCTCTGGCACACCTTCTCCGGCACCGATACGGTGACATTCGACGACACGCAACGGATCGAGACCGAACAACGCGCTTCCACCGCCGATGTAGGCGCGGGCGTTATCGTCAGCGTGGCGCCCAAGGTCAGTGCCTACGCCGGCGTGGACTACAGCAACAACCTCGACAGCAACCAGCAACGCGGCGTGGCCGGCAATATTGGCCTGCGGATCAGTTGGTGAGCCCTGGCGATCCTGCGATAGAGGGGCCCGCGTCCAAACGAATGGCAGGACCATCGGCCCCTACCACTTAAAAAACACCTCCATTAAGGCGTATAACGCTAAAAGCGATATACGCCTGAAGCTGCAGCCCATGGCTCATTTCATTGATGGAGTAACGACATGACCACAGCCAACCTCCTCGCGACCCTATTCCCAAGCGCCGCCGATGTTCCGCAGGCCTACCGTCTCGACGGGCAGGTCGAGCAACGTGAATACCTGGTCGATGGTGTCCTGAGAACCTGGCAAGGTCCGCTGGCCACGGTGCGCAGCCCGGTGTACCTGGCAGGTCCACATGGCGATGAACAAGTGATTCTCGGCAGCACGCCATTACTCGATGCCGAAACTGCGCTGACCGCCCTCGACGCGGCTGTCCGCGCCTATGATCGCGGCCAGGGCCAATGGCCGACGATGCGTGTCGCTGAGCGTATCCGCCATGTCGAAACCTTCCTGGCGCGCATGCGCGAACAGCGCGAGTCGGTGGTCAAGCTGCTGATGTGGGAGATCGGCAAGAACCTCAAGGATTCCCAGAAAGAATTCGACCGCACCTGCGATTACATCGTCGACACCATCGATGCCCTCAAGGAGCTTGATCGGCGCTCCAGTCGGTTCGAACTGGAACAGGATACGCTCGGGCAGATTCGCCGCGTCCCCTTGGGCGTCGCCCTGTGCATGGGCCCCTACAATTATCCACTGAATGAAACCTTCACCACGCTGATCCCCGCACTGATCATGGGCAATACCGTGGTGTTCAAGCCGGCCAAGCTTGGCGTATTGCTGATACGTCCATTGTTGGAAGCTTTTCGCGACAGCTTCCCGGCGGGCGTGATCAACGTCATCTACGGCAGCGGCCGGGAGACGGTCAGCGCGCTGATGGCCAGCGGTAAAATCGACATCTTCGCCTTCATTGGCACCAACAAGGCCGCCAGCGACCTGAAGAAACTCCATCCGCGCCCGCACCGCCTGCGTGCCGCGCTGGGGCTGGACGCGAAAAACCCCGGCCTGGTGCTGCGGGACGTCGATCTCGACAACGCTGTCAGCGAAGCCCTGACCGGTTCGTTGTCATTCAACGGCCAGCGCTGCACGGCACTGAAGATCCTGTTTGTCCATGAGGACGTCGCCCCGGCGTTCATCGAGAAATTCAACGCCAGGCTCGGCGCGTTGAAACCGGGTATGCCCTGGGAAGACGGCGTGGCGCTGACGCCTTTGCCCGAGGCCGGCAAGGTCGATTACCTGCATTCGCTGGTGGCCGACGCAATCGCCAAGGGCGCAGGCATCATGAACGCACACGGTGCTGAATCCAGGGCTTCGTTTTTCTACCCGGCTGTGCTCTATCCCGTGAATACCGCAATGCGCGTCTACCATGAAGAGCAGTTTGGCCCGGTCGTGCCCATCGTGCCGTACCGCGACCTCAACACCGTGGTCGATTACGTACTCGAGTCCGACTTCGGCCAGCAACTGAGCATTTTCGGCACCAACCCGGCCGAAGTCGGCAAACTGGTGGACACGTTCGCCAACCAGGTCGGGCGCATCAACATCAACGCCCAGTGCCAACGCGGCCCGGACACGTTCCCGTTCAATGGCCGGAAAAACTCGGCCGAGGGCACGTTGTCGGTGCACGATGCATTGCGTACCTTCTCGATCCGCACGCTGGTGGCAACCAAATTCCAGGAAAGCAACAAGGCACTGATCAGCGACATCATCCGGGAACGGGACTCGAACTTCCTGACCACCGACTACATCTTCTGACACCGATGGCCGGTTACGGCAGGGCTGGACGGCGCCACTTGATGCTCCAGCCCTGCTGCATGCCGGCAGCCGCCAGCAGAATCGCCGCCACACCCAGCCATTGCAGCGGTTCGAGGCGATGGCCGAAGGCAAACCAGTCGACGAAGATCGCTGCGATCGGGTAGATGAAGGACAGTGCGCCCGTCACCGCAGTCGGCAAGCGCTGGATCGCGCTGTACAACAGCACATACATTACGCCAGTGTGAATCATCCCAAGGGTCAGCAGGCTGGCCCAAGCCTCGGGTTGCTGTGGCAAGGCCGAGAAATTCGCCCACGGCGCCAGCAGCAATATCCCGGTGCTGACCTGGATCAGCGCGATCAGATGGGGCGGCGTGCCGGTCAGGCGCTTGATGATCAACGCCGCAACGGCATACAGAAAGGCCGCGCCCAATGCCAGGGCGATACCCACCAGATAGTTTCCGCCCCCCTGCCCTTGCTCACCGTGGGCACTGACGATGGCCAACATTCCGAGAAACGAAACCGCCAACCAGAACAGTTTTTGCGCGGTGATCTTCTCGCCCAGGAACAGCGCCGCCAACCCCACCAACATGAACGGCTGGACGTTGTACACGGCCGTACCGATGGCAATCGAAGCGTGGGAGTACGAAGCGAATAACAACACCCAGTTCCCCACGATCGCTACGCCGCTGAGCACCGCGAGCAGGAAAGTCGTCCGTGTCAGCAGATCCCGGCGCAAGAAACCAAAACCGGCGCAAATCAACAGCAACGTGCCAGCGCCAAATACGCAGCGCCAGAACACTACATCCAGCACCGGAACACCCGAGACCAGCACGAACCAGCCTATGGTTCCGGAAATCAGCATGGCGGCGGTCATTTCGAGCGAACCGCGGCGTAAGGTCTTGTCCATCTTCAGGCTCCTCCAGTCAGTGCGCACAGTATGCCGAGCCGCCGGGCTGCTTCTCCATGGCTTGAAAAAGGCTAAACTGCGTTTCGACCTTTTTTATCAAGGCCACTTGCGATTTTTGCCTAACGGAGCAGAAATGACTGACGATATCGACCAGATCCTCATCGGCGCCCTGATGGAAGACTCCCGGCGTTCGCTCAAGAACTTGGCAAACCTCAGCGGCCTGTCCTCACCCAGCGTCGCCGAGCGCCTGCGCCGACTCGAAGAGCGCGGCGTGCTCAAGGGTTATACGGTTGAGGTCGACCCAAAGAGCTTTGGCTATCAGCTCCAGGCTATCGTGCGCATCCGCCCGTTACCGGGGCAGTTGCAGGAAGTGGAGCGACAAATCCAGGCCATCGGCGAATTTACTGAATGCGACAAGGTGACGGGTGAGGATTGTTTCATCGCTCGTCTGCATGTGCGTTCGATGGAACAGTTGGATGTCTTGTTGGACAAGCTCAATGTTCATGCCGAGACCAATACGGCCATTGTCAAGAAGACGCCGGTGAAGCGGCGTTTGCCGCCCATGGCACCGACAAATCCCTAAAACAATCTTCGAGAAATTCGACACACACCTGCAGCTTGGCCGACTGACTAAGCCGGGTCGGATACACCGCCCAGACATTCGCGCTTTGCGAATACTCGGGCAGCACCTGGACCAGACGCCCCTGGTCCAGCATGGACCTGACGTCCCACATCGAGCGCAACAGGATGCCGCCGCCACTCAAGGCCCACTCCAGAACGATCTCACCGCTGTTGGACGACAACGGGCCGCCGACGCGCACCGTTTCCTCTTGGCCATTTTTAGTCAGTGTCCAGATGCCGAAGGCGTTGTTGCGCTCCTTGAGCACCAGGCAATCATGCGTCTTGAGGTCGTCCAGCGAGCGCGGCTCGCCCCGTCGCTCCAGGTAACCGGGGCTTGCGCAAAGCACCCGCCGATTACTCGCCAACTTGCGGCCAAGGTGTTGATCCGGCAAGTCATCGCCCACGCGGATTTCCAGGTCGAACCCCTCGCCGACGATATCGACGACACGGTCGAACACGTCCAGGCGGATATCGAGCCTGGGATAGGTCTGGGACAGTTTGCCGATGGCCGGGGCAACGTGATTGCGGCCAAAGCCAAGGCTGCTGCAAATGTGCAACGACCCGGTGGGTTGATGACGTGCCTGGGCGATATCGCCGACAAACTCATCGAAGTCACCCAAGAGTTTTTCGGCCCATACCTGCACACGCTCACCGTCGTCGGTCAACGCGATGCGCCGTGTCGTGCGGTGCAGCAGCTTGGTGGACAGGGTCGCTTCAAGGACTGAGATGCGCTTGCTGATATAGGCCGGTGAAAAGCCCAACTCTTGCGCCGCGCTTGCAAAGCCGTTCTTGCGAATGACCGTCAGAAAGACTTTCAAATCCTCTGGCAACGGAAATTGATCACGATGCGTGTTCATATACCCAATGGCAACGCTATTCTTCCCAGATTTCGCGAAGAATAGCATTGAACCCACTTGGATCAACCGCCGTATTTTTGCAATAACTTCAAGGTCACTCCGTTGGTCCAGCCGAAGCCGTCCTGCAATTCATACTCACCGCCTCCGCCACCGTCGCCTTGCCCGGATAGGTCGTACTTCTCGACCAGCTTGTCCTCTTTGCCATAAAGCGCTTGGACCTGCTGCAAGAAGCCATTGCCAATCTGCCTGGCCAGCTCGGTTTGCCCATATCGCTCGAGCCCTTCGACTGCCACCCACTGCAACGGCGCCCAGCCATTGGGTTCGTCCCACTGCTGACCGTTGTTGACCTGGGTGGTGGCAATGCCGCCCGGACGCAACAAGCCTTCACGCACCGCATCGGCCGTACGATTGGCACGCTCGGCGGAGGCCAGGCCGCTGTAGAGCGGGAAAAGCGTTGCAGCGGTGAGCGCCGGGCGTTGCCGGTTCCGCTGCCAATCGTAGTCGACGTAGTAACCGCCTTCGGCGTTCCATAGATGCGTTTCGATGGCCCGTTGACGCTGGACGGCGCGCTGGCCGTAGGCATGGGTGCACGGCGAGTTCTGGATGGTTTCACAGGCCTTGGCGATGGTGCGTTCCAAGTGATACATCAGGCTGTTCAAATCCACCGGGGCAATAGATGTAGTGCGGATTGTGGCCAGGTTCTTGTCGTCGTCCAACCAGCGCGAACTGAAATCCCAGCCGCTCTCGGCGCCGGCGCGCAGGTCGCGCCAGACTTCCTGCCGCGGCCTGTCGGGCGCCTGTCCGGCGGTCTTGAGATCCTGCAACCAGGACTCCTGCCGAGGCGTCGCGCTGGCGTCCCAATACCGATTGAGCACGCTGCCATCGGCGAGCTTGACCACGTGTTTCCCGGCCTCGCCGGCCTTGAGCGCTTGCGCACCGGCCATCCAATAGGCGTATTCCTTCTGCAATTGGGGAAGGTAGCGCCCGTAGGCCTGATCGCCTTCGATGTGCGCTTGCAGTTCCACCATGTAGGCGAAAAAAGGCGGCTGTGATCGGCTCAAGTAGTAGGTGCGATTGCCATTGGGGATGTGGCCATAGGTGTCGATCATGTAGGCGAAATTGTCGGTCATCTGGCGAATCTGCGCGTTCTTACCGCTTCGCTCCAACCCCAGCATGGTGAAATACGAGTCCCAGTAATACATTTCCCGGAAACGTCCACCCGGGACCACATATGGCTGCGGCAACGGCAGCAGGCTGCTGTATCGGGGGACTTGGGAATAGGTTCGGCTGAGCACGGGCCAGAGGTTGTCGATATGCTCTTTGATCGGCGCCCCGGGTTGCGACGCCGGGCTTTGCGCTTGGCCGGATTCGATGAAGTTGTCTTTCACGAACTCGTTGAGGTCGAAGTCGGCGCTGTCGCGACGGGCCAGGTAATCGGCGCGGATCTGCGAAGGGTCGCGCTTGGGCAGCGCATCGACGAAGTGCTTCTGGTCAGTGAAAATCTGCTCATGCTGTACGGCTTCGAACAGCTCGGGGTAGATCTGGTCGGGCGGCAGGTTGGCCCGATCCCGGGCGTCTGCATAACCCCACATGGCGGGAGGTTGGCTTGAACAAGCCGTGCACAGCACGGCGGCAAGGGACAGGCTGGCGAGATAAACAGGACGCATCCGAGGCTCCATGGTTTTGTCATTCCTTTCAGAAATAACTGACCGGAAAGGATGAGCCTCGGTTCACTTGAACTTCCTTTCCTCACCCCGACGGAACCCCGCTTTGTGCACTGCTCTCTATCGCAGAACCAACAGAGCGGAGGTATGGACCATGATCCACCCAGCAACCGGCATGAAGCCCGGCGAGCGCTACGTCATCGAGGACCTTGAGCGCGCGCCGCATTTCCCTGGTTTTATCCTCGATGGAAAATACTACCTGGGCCCTGAGCTGAACACAGCGGTGGGCTGGCTCGACGGCCAACGTTTCATCTACGACCAGCTCGACCCGACGGGCGAGCCGGTGTACCCCAATCGGGTCGCCGGCACGATTGAAGACCTGACATTGATCATGGCCGACGGTGTGCGTCTGAAACTTGCGCCCATCCACGCCGAGACCAACAGGCCCTCCCAACAACCCAAGGATCGCGCCGATCCCGCCCAGGGATCCAAGGCATCCCCCTTGGCGGAAAAACTCGTGGTCATCACCGGAGCGTCCAGCGGGATCGGCCGCGCAGCCGCCCAGGCGTTTGCCCGGCAAGGCGCGCGTCTGGTCCTGGCGGCACGCGATCGTGTCGCGCTCGCTGAGGTGGTCAACGAATGCCAGGCACAAGGTGCCACTGCGTTGGCGGTGTGCACCGACGTCACCCGTGGCGAGCAGATGCAGGCCTTGGCGGCCGAGGCCGCGACGTTCGGTGATGGTCGCATCGACATCTGGATCAACAACGCCGGCGTGGGCGCGGTGGGCAGTTTCGAGCAGACACCGCTCGATGTGCATGAACAGGTTCTGCAAACCGACTTGCTCGGCTACCTGCGTGGAGCCTATGTCGCCTGGCCCTATTTCAAGGCGCAAAAGCGCGGCATCCTGATCAATACGCTGTCGTTGGGCAGTTGGGTCGCGCAGCCGTATGCCGCGGCCTATTCAGCCAGCAAATACGGGTTGCGGGGTTTGTCCGAAGCGTTGCGCGGTGAATTGGGCGAACACCCGGATATCCACGTTTGCGATATCTATCCTGCTGTCATCGATACACCTGGCTTTCGCGACGGCGCCAACTTCACCGGGCATGCTCTCAAGCCACCGCCTCCGGTCTATGATCCGCAGCGGGTCGCCGCAGCGATGGTCAACTGCGCGCTCAACCCCAAGCCCAGCACCACCGTCGGCAGCGCGGCGATACTCGCCAGAGCGGCGCATTTCCTGCTGCCGGGATTCCCGCAGCTCTCCGGCTGGCTGACACGCCGGAGCCTGGACCGCAGCCCGCCGTTAGCTTCGTCTACGGGCAACCTGTTCGCCCCACCCAGCGGCCAGCGGCGTATAGAGGGCGGCTGGCGCAAACCCGCACGGCGGCCGACACCCTTGCTGGTGGCGGGCGCGGCGCTGTTGATTGGCGGTTGTCTGGTGGCGTTGGGCCGGGAGCGTGGTCGGGGGTAACGGGACCACTTCACCTGCTGTGAGCTGAAGCGCTGGAAAAAATGGGGCCATGGCGTAATGCTGTTCAATCAAGGCAATCGACAAACCCGTGGCGAGGGAGCTTGCTCCCGCTGGGCCGCGAAGCGGCCCTAAAACCTGCCAAATGCGGAACATCAGACACACCGCATCAGCCGGCTTACGACTGCTTCGCAGCCGAGCGGGAGCAAGCTCCCTCACCACGGGTCGTCATTCTCCTTAAATGAACCGCATTGGGGCCATGGCGAGGGGTTGACTCCATCGCCACGGTCTTTCAGAAAGACCTGAGCGGACTGCAACTCAGGCGATGTGCAACGCCCTTCCCTTGGTCTCTGCCAGGGCATTGTTCAAAGCCGTCTGGAACAGCTCGACCAACATATCGATTTCAGCGACCTGAATGATCAACGGGGGTAGGAATCGCACGACGGCCCCATGGCGCCCGCCAAGTTCGAGGATGACCCCCAGACGCAGGCATTGACGCTGAATGGCCTGGGCCAGCGCCGAATCCGCCGGGGGCACACGACTGTCGCTCGGCGTGTCACTGACGATTTCCACGCCCACCATGAGCCCACGGCCGCGCACTTGGCCCAGACAAGGGTAACCGCCCTGCAGCTGACGCAGCTGTTCCATCAGGCGTTGGCCCATGAGGTCGGCATGCCCTGGCAGGTCTTCGCTGATGATATGGCGCAACGTCGCGGCTCCCGCGGCCATCGCCATCTGATTGCCACGAAACGTGCCGGCATGGGCACCGGGTTTCCAGGTGTCCAGCTCTTCGCGATACACCATCACCGCCAGTGGCAGCCCGCCGCCGATGGCTTTGGAAAGTACAAGAATGTCCGGTTCAATGTCGGCATGCTGGAAGGCAAACAGTTTGCCGGTACGCCCCAGGCCGGTCTGCACTTCATCGATGATCAGTGCGACGCCATGCTTGCGGGTCAATTGACGCAAGCCCTGGAGCCAGCGTACCGGTGCCGGAATCACCCCGCCCTCGCCTTGCACGACTTCCACGACTACCGCCGCGGGCGGCAACACACCGGACTCCGGGTCGCTCAACAGCTGTTCGATAAAATGCAGGCCGGCATCGACACCGGCTTCACCGCCGATACCGAATGGACAGCGGTAGTCATAGGGATATGGCAAGAACTGCACGTCGGCCATCAGAGAACCCAGCGCCTGTTTCGGCCCCAGGTTGCCCATCAGGCTCAGTGTCCCGAGGGTCATGCCATGATAGCCGCCGGAGAACGTCAGGATCGGCTTGCGCCCGGTGGCGATTCTCGCCAGCTTCAAGGCCGCCTCGATGCCATCGGCACCGGTCGGTCCGCAAAACTGGATGCGCGCGTGACGAGCAAAATTTTCCGGCAATGCGTTGAACAGGTCCTCGACGAAACGATCCTTGACCGGTGTCGTCAAGTCCAGGGTGTGCAGGGGCAAGCCAGAATCGAGTGTCTGGCGCATGGCCGCGATGGCCGCCGGATGGTTATGACCCAGCGCCAATGTCCCCGCGCCAGCGAGGCAGTCCATGAACAATTGGCCTTGGGTATCACGCACATATAGACCATGGGCTTCTTGCAAGGCCAACGGAATGCGCCGCGGGTAGGAACGAGCATTCGACTCCCGGGCCGCCTGGCGTTGCAGATACGGGTTGGTGTTCAGTTCACGCGGCGCTTGTTGGCGGAACTGCTCCAGCGTGAAGGTTGCGCTGGAGGATGAACGGGGCTGGACACTTTCCATTTTGACTCCCTGAGTAACCACTCGGTTGTGGGCGATCAGCCCTGTCCTTGTACCTGCATGGCCTGACGCAGGCTTAGCGGGCGCATGTCAGTCCAGACTTTCTCGATATAAGCCAGGCACTCTTCCTTGCTGCCCTGCATGTCCACGGTGCGCCAGCCGTCGGGGACGCTGCGGTAGTCCGGCCATATCGAGTACTGCTCTTCTTCATTGACTACAACCAGAAACCGCGTATCCGGGCTATCCAAACTCAT
The DNA here is from genome assembly GCF_014268645.1 of Pseudomonas sp. SWRI154. Lineage (NCBI taxonomy): Bacteria > Pseudomonadati > Pseudomonadota > Gammaproteobacteria > Pseudomonadales > Pseudomonadaceae > Pseudomonas > Pseudomonas sp. SWRI154. The sequence continues at coordinate 63,990 of NZ_JABWQW010000005.1, read as the reverse complement.
TGCTTGCTCCTTGATTGGCATGGCGGGAAAGGTCGCTACGATACAATACTAATGGTAGCGATTCTCATTAATATTTTAAAAATCTTACGTTGCTCGCATATTTCAATGTCGACGAGCAGTCGCAAGACGGTTGTGCGCTGTTTATACTTCGCCCCTCTGAACGATAACCTCTCTCAATTCGCGGTCACGGATGAGTCAATGATTCCCAGCCTTGCTCCGCTGTTCACCGGGCCGCTCGCTGCCTTTGAAGAAAAACTGCAACTGCGCAGCCATCCGCGCACCGATCTACAGGCCGCCGTGTTCTTCCAGCACGAGACGTTCAGTGCATTCGTCGACGATCTGCTGGCACGCTACAAGACCGATGAGCGTCTGGCCTTGGTGTCGCTGTGGTCCAAGTGGTATTTCAGTACCTTCCTGGCGCCAGTGATGGCCGCCAACCTGCTCCAGCAACGGGACCTGCCGCTCGCCCTGGCTGATGTCGGCCTGAAACTCGGCGATGACGCCAGGCCGCAAGCCCTGCATTTGCGCGACGATGGCCAGATACTCCTCCAGTGCACGGCCTTCGAGCGGTTCCATACGCTCGTCGAATGCCATCTGGAACCCGTCATCGAGATCCTTGCCAGTGTCAGCCGGGCATCGCCCCGGTTGTTCTGGAGCAACGCCGCCAACACCTTTGAGTTCGTCACCACGCGGATCGAACTGCACCCCCTGGCTGATGCCTTCAGCACCCTGCCGGCCAGGGAAATCCTCACTGCCCGGCTACGTCCCGAAGGCCGGCGCAACCCTCTGTTCGCGCCCGTGCGGTACCAAGACATCGGCGAGGACGAACCGCAGCGCCTGAGGCGCATCTGCTGCATTCGCTACCGTCTTCCCGGTGTCGGCTATTGCAGCAGTTGCCCACTCGATGAATCCAAGCGGCAGGACCAGCACGGCTGAGTGCCCCCATCAGTTGACCAACTGAAAAGGGTTCTCCGTGGCCCGGTCGTAATCGACGAGGTGGCCGTAATCGAGCCGATAGACCCGATCCGCCACGTCGAAATAGCGATCGTCGTGGGTGATGGCGATCACGGTCTTGCCGGCCGCTTTCAGCTCGGGCAACAGCTCGTTGTAGAACACATGGCGAAAGACCGGATCCTGGTCCGCAGCCCATTCGTCGAGCAGGAACACTTCACGGCCTTCCATCATCAGCAACAGCAAGGCCAGGCGTTTGCGTTGGCCCTGGGACAAGGCCGTGGTCGACAACCGTCCGGCGGCAAATTCGACCTTGTGGGCCAATCCGAGGCGCTCAAGATAATGATCCACTCGTGCCTCAAGCCCTTCATGGTCGCCCGCCTCGCCCAGCACGTCAGCGAACAGGTAGAAGTCGGCAAAGATGGCGGCGAAATGTTCCCGGTGCCATTCACTGGTGCTGGCATCAAGCGCTACACCATTGAGTGAAATCTCTCCGGACGCGGGCACGTAGAGCCCAGTCAGCAGCTTGGCCAGGGTCGATTTGCCGCTGCCGTTGCCCCCCACGATGAAAATCAGCTCGCCGCGGCGAATCGTCAGGTCGATCGGTCCCAGCTCAAACGCAAACTCGTCGTTCTTGCCGGCATAGCGGTAGCGCACGTCCGACAGACGCAGTTCGCGGAAAGGTTGCGCCGCTTGTGCGGGGGTCTTGAACTCCACCGTCTCGCCCAATGCCAGGGCGTCGATGGCCTGCAAGGCGACATGACCACGTATGACCGCGGGAATGGCGTCGAGGATCATCGAGATCGGCGTGCGCAGGAACATGATCGCCAACACGTAGCCGACCACCACCTGCTGGTTGAGCAACCCCAACCCCTGGCCGAGGAAAAACAGTGTGCCGATCAACATGAACACCAGCAGCGTCGTCCAGTTGAGGTTCACCGCCCACAGCGTATCGGCGCGTACCGATGCGTCCAGCGAGGCCCGCGCGATGGGTTCGAGCTTGTGTTGATAGAGCAAGTGCCGGCGCTCCCGGCTCAGGCCCAATTCGCAGCGCCCCTGGATCGTGGCTTCGAACTGCTCGGCCAACTGGTCGTCCTGCTGCCGGACGGCCTGCATCAAGGTCTTGACCTTGCGCCCCAGCAACACATCGAGACCAACGCCAGCGGCGATCACTGCCAGCGTCAGGACAAAGAACGGCAGGCTCAACCAGGCCATGTAGGCCAATCCCGCCAATAGCAGCAAGCCGTTGTACAAGGAAATCGGCAACTGCTTGAACGCCGTGGCGACAGTGGTCACGTCTTTGGTCAGCGCGTTGTAGATACGCGGGCTGCCGAGCCGCTCGATGCGTTCCAGCGTGGTTCCCAGTACCTTGCCCACCAGCCGCAGGCGTAGTTGATACACCAGGCGATGGCCGATCTGCACCAGCAACCACTGCGAGGTGACACCGCTGATGAACAACAGGACCAGCAGGCCACCGAACAGCAGCACGCCGCGACCGAGGTCGTCCAGGCCTTGCTCCAGGCAGCGGTTGATGTAGCCGATCAGGCCAATACTGGTGGCCGCGCTCAAGGCACTGCTCAGCACCGCGAGGAAAATGCGCCATCGCGCGTTATGCAGCAGTTCTTTCAATAACATCATGGGACCGGCACCACCTTGGCAGAGGTTTGCAACAGTAAAGGCAGCAGGTGTTCGACCAATCGCGGGTCGCCGAGCATCTCATGATGCCCCACGTCCAATGTCCACTGGCTGACAGGTTGGCGAGCATGGCGTTGCCACTGCGCGCGTAAATCCCCATGGGCATTACCGCGCCAGAGCCAGACCGGCACATCGACGGTCGGCAAGGCCTGCTCGTACAAGCGGGTCTTGATCGCGCGATATTGCGCCATCAACGCCAGTAATTCTGCGTCGGCTGCCTCCCACTGCAAGTGAGCGCGCACCTGCTCATCGTCGAGCAACCGGGCGACACCCTCGGCATAGTCAAGGCCGGCCAACAGGCCCGTCAACCGCTCCCTTAGCGACTCGCCGAGCGGCTGCGCGTGGCTGCGGCAATAAAAAGCGAAATCGGCGATCAACTGCCCGGCTTCATCGCCCTCGCCGGCCAGGCTACGCTGAGCATCGTGATCGAGCACCACCAGCCCTTCGACGCTAAAGCCACTGGCTTGCAGATGCGGCACCAGCAGCAAGGCCAGGCGTGCGGCCAGGCTCCAACCCAACAACACTAACGGGCGCTGTTTGAGCCGCGCCGGGATACTCGCCACGTATTGCCGCAACAGCGCGTCCATATTCCCGTGGGTCCAGCCGTCTTCAACGGCGGAGAGGCCAAACACCGCGACTTCGCCGCGCAGGTTATCGACCAGCGGTTGGTACGCCTGCAGATGCCCTTGCGCGCCATGCACCAGCAACAAGGCCGGCGCATGCGGATCGGCATCGTTCAGGACTTTCCACGGACCGCCACCGACCTCGCCCAGGCCTCGGACAAGATCGCGCACCGTATGCCGTTCGAACAGCAGGTTGGTCGGCAGGTTGAGGCCCAGTTGTTCGCGGATCAGCGACACCACTTTGATCGCCGCCAGCGAATGTCCGCCGACGTTGAAGAAGTTGTCGGTCACGCCGAGGTCGTCAACGCCCAGCACATCGCACCAGATGCCGAGGACGGCTGTCTCCAGCTCGCCAACTGGCGCCACGCGGGTATGCTGCAAGCGTTGCCGGGCGCGTTCGAGCAGGCTCTTGCGGTCGAGCTTGCCGTTGCTGTTCAGCGGCATGGCCTTCAAGGCAAAGATACCGCTGGGCAGCATGTAGTCCGGCAACTGGCGAGCCAGGCAGGCGCGCAGTTGATCCGTTCCTTGCCAGTGGGCGTCATCGCTAACCACAAAGGCCAACAACCGCCCGTGATCACCTTCACCGTCCAACAGCACAGCGGCCTGTAAGATGCCAGGCTGAGCCAGCATCGCTTGCTCGACCTCCGCCAACTCAAGGCGGAACCCGCGGATTTTCACCTGCTGATCGTTGCGCCCCAAAATGCGCAAAGCCCCGTCGGCCTGGCGCAAGGCCAGGTCGCCGGTACGGTACAGACGATTGCCGCTGGCAGGATCGACACCGAAGGCACCGCCGCCGACATCGCCTACATAACCCCTGCCGACGCTGGCGCCACTGATGCATAGCTCACCAGCCTGACCGGATGGCACCGGCCGTTGCTGCTCGTCGAGCAAATGAACGCGGTTATCACCCAGCACCTGGCTCAACGCGCAACCGCTCCCGCCTTGCTCCAGATCGATTGCCCGCCACAACACACCGACGGTGGTCTCCGTCGGACCGTAGTGGTTGTAAAGACGGCAGGTCGATTCAGCCTGTGCCAGACGTGTCAGCAGCGCCTCGCCAATCGGCTCGCCGCCCAACACCAGGACTTGACGTGGAAGCACATCGGCAGCCTGCTCGCCCATCAAGGCTTCGAGGTGCGACGGGACGATTTTCAGCACGTCCAACGGGTAACGCCGAAGCTCTTCGGCAAAGGCCTGTGCGTCGGTCACCGTCGACTGTGCGAGTACATGCACGCAACCGCCCTGCAGCCAGGCCGGGAACAGCACGGTATTGCCCAGGTCCGCTAGCAACGAAGACACCAACCCGTAATGCCCGCCCTCGGGCAACTGCAGGGCGCGGGTTACTTGGGTGGCGTAGTGACGCAATTGCCCCTGTTCGATCTGCACGCCTTTGGGTTTGCCGCTGGTGCCCGAGGTATAGAGCACGTAGGCCAAGTCTTGCGCCGTGCCGGGGACCGGCGCATCGAACGCCGGTCCGTTGCTTGCCTGCGACCAGCACAGGGTCTGCACCGACGTTTCCGGTGGCAAGTCATCCAGATGCAACAACAACGCCGGTTGGGCATCGTCGAGTATGCCGGCCAGACGCAGCGGTGGTTGTTGAGGATCCAACGGCAGATAGGCGGCACCTGCCTTGAAACAGGCGAGCATCGCAATCAGCATCTGCGCACCACGCGGCAGGTAGAGCCCAACCACCTGCTCGCGGCCCACGCCGGCCTGACCCAGGCTGCCGGCGACACGATCACTCAGGGCATCCAGTTCAGCGTAGGAAAATATCTGCTCGGCATAACGCAGCGCCGGTCGATCCGGGTGTGCCCGGGCGTGCTGGCGCAAGGTCGCAACGATGTCGAGATCCGATTCAAGGGCCGGACGCGCCGACGACGCCAGCAACTCCTCAGGCAGGCGCGCGTCAACGCTGTCAATGAGCCCGTTGGGATGCTGCACCAGTTGGCCGAGCCAATGGGCAAAACGCCGGAGCAGCGCCTGCACCTGCCCTTCGCGATACAGACCCTGATCGTAGGCCAGCGCCAACGCGCCGTTGCCATGGCCATCAAGGGTCAATTGCAGTTGCAATTCGACCGGTGTGTCGAAAGACAACCACTGCAACGCATCCAGTCGTGACACCTGCAAGACACGCAGCCCGGTCTGGAAACTGGCACGCCACTCAGGCAACAGCTGCGCCTGGCCGACGTATTCCTGCCAGTCGACGGCACTCTCCAATTGCCGGGACAATTGCCGGGCCAGATTGATCAGGGTGCTGTGCTCGGACATCTGCACCACCATCGGCAAGGTCTGCTCGAACACCCCATAGGCACCGGACAACTCCTCGTAGTTGTCCCGAGGATCATGCTGCAAACCGAGCTGGCCCTGCTGCTGTCCGTTGAGCCTGCCGAGCAAGGATCCCCAGGCAGCCAAGACCAGTTGTTCCACCGCCACGCCTTCACGATCAGCCAGTTCCGTCAGCAGTGCGGGCAGGGTCTGCGCCAGTTCCTCGCGGACAACCGCGTGACTGCCGCTGGCGACGCCGTAGCGTTCGACCAGACGCATGCCTGGGACATCCTGCAAGGCCAGGTTGCGCCAGAACTGCGCGCCCTGCTCAGCGTCTTCATCCAATTGCAGGCCATTGATCCACTCGGCGTAGTCAGCGTACTGCATGGGCTCGTCGCCAAGCGCTGCGGCACAACCCAGCATGTGCTGCTGCAAGCCGATTATGCTGCGCTGGTCCAGCGAGTAGACCGGGATCGCCAACAGCAGGTGATCATCGAGCAGCCAGGCGAGAATGTCGGGTTGTTCGGCGTGGCAACGACGCTGGGCCTCTTCAAGCCACCCTTGCGCAGCATGGCCGTCGCATGCCCGCCCATGGCGCCAGTCCAGCTGCAGCGAATGAGGCTCGATCACCCGTTGGCGCAACCCCGTGGCGCCCAGCGGGCGCTCATAACGCAGGCGCAACGCCTGATGCTGCGCCAGGCCGTCGCGCAGCCGTTGCTCGACGGTGCCCTCGGGCACGCCCGCCAATCGCATGCGCACCCAGCGCCAGGCTTGCGGATTGGCCTGGGCCAGTTGCTTCTGTTGCGGTGAAAGTGTCAGTCCAAGATCCATCATGGGGTCAACTCTGCGGAATTCTCTTCGGTCTGCGCTGGGGCAGCCATTACCTGGTGGCGGGCATAGATTTCACCCATGGCCACGACAATTTTTCGTTCGCCTTCGAACGGATCCCGGGCGTGCGCCGCGAGCATGTTATCGAGCATGACCACATCACCTTGTTGCCAGTCGAAACGCACGGCACAGCGGTCATATGCAGCATTGATGGCTTCGATGGCCGCCGGCTCGAGTTCCGAGCCGTCACCGTAGAACACCTGCCTTGGCATGGCCGCCTCACCATCACGCAAGAACTGCTCGCGGATATCGGCATCGAGAAACGCCGGGTGGTACAGCTGGATCTGGTTGAAGAAGCTCTCTTCGTCCGTCAATGGATGCAGAATCACCGCCGGGCAAACCTGGCGGGTATACAGGTCGTTGGCGCCGCGCCATTGGAATTCGATGTTGCTCTCACGGCAGATCCGCTCGACCTCGTCCCGATTTTCGGTCTGGAAGAAATGCTGCCAGCTGACGTCCAGGCTGGTGCTGAAATTGCGCACATACATCAGTTGTTTGCGCCGCAGGCTTGCCTGCAACCACGCTGGCAGTTCGCGGTAGACCTGGCGGCTGTCGACGATCGGCGTTGCGCCACCGGACGTCGCGGGTGTCTCGCAGTAGAACCACTGGCGGCGGGGCCAGCGGTGCTGATGCGCGCTTTCGTTATGAAACAGGATCATCCGGTCCTTGGGGTATGGCGTGGACTTGTAGATGTTCTTGCCGCCTTCTTTCTTCGGCAGGTCGCCGTACTGTCCATACAGTTGCGGACACAGCGCCTGGCAGAATGCCTCGAAGTCGGCCGGTGTCGGCAGATCGAAGCCACGGAACAGAATGCCGCCATGCTCGCGCAGCCACTGTTCGACCTTGTCGCGGTTGGCTTCGGCCCAGATGGCCGGGGCCAACTCACGGTCACGCAGCGAGACCAGCAAAGGAAACGTCGAGTCCTCTCGCAGCGGCCGGGCCTCGATGGGCTCACGGGTCGCCGCCGATCCGCCCTGGCGCATCTTGCCCAATTTGCTCATTTTGCGTTGCAGCGGGTTGTCCGTGGACATTGCGGCAGCTCCCTTTACAGTCGGAATCAAGGTATCGATGGGGTTGTCCGGCGCGCCGAGGACCATCTCCAGCAGCGACTCGAAGGCCTCGCGCAAACGCTCGACGGTGGCCTGACGGAACAGGCTGGTGCGATAGACCCAACGCAAGCTGATCGACTCGCCGTCTTCGCTGGCGAACAAGGCCATGTCGAACTTGGAATGGTGTTGCTCGCCGGCCAGCGGTTCGACCTGCAGATCGCCCAGCTGGCGCCGCTGACGTGGTGTGTTGTCGAGCACGAACAAGGTCTGCAACAGCGGATGGACATTGGCGACGCGCGGCAGCTCGAGGCACTCCACGACCTGTTCGAACGGCGTGTCCTGCCAGGCGAACGCTTGCAGGCAGACTTCCCGGACTTGCAGCGCCTGCTCACGGAAGCTCAACTCCGGTTGCAGGCGAATACGCAAGGCCAGCAAATTGACGAAGAAGCCGATCAGCGACTCGGTGGCCGGATGGTCGCGGTTCGCCACGTCCGTGCCGATGACCAGGTCGCGGCCTTGCGTCTCGCGTTGCAGCACGGCGGCATAGCACGTCAGCAGCAACATGAACGGCGAAGTCCCGCTGTCCCTGGCGAAGGTCTTCAGCCGACCAACCGTGGCGACGGACAGTTGGAAATCCACGGCTGCCCCGGCACCGCTGTCACGCTCCGGACGCGGAAAATCGAATGGCAATGGAACCTGCGCGGGAACGCCCGCCAGGGTCCGACGCCAGAAATCCAGGCCTTCGCGCTGACGCAACTGGACCGCGGCCGAACCTTGCCATACGGCATAGTCGACATATTGGATCGGCAACGCTTCCTGGGTCGGTAGCACGCCCCTGCTGTAAGCCTCGTAGCCTTCGATCAGCTCATCGACCAACACAGCGCCGGACCAGCCATCGGAAGCAATGTGATGCATGACCATTTGCAGCACATGATCCTGTTCGCCGAGGCGATACAGGACGACCCGCAGCGACGCCTCACTGCCGAGATCGAACGGTCGCAGCGCCATGTCACGGGCATCGACGGGCCACTGGGGCTCACTCGATGCCAGGCTTTGCAAGGCCACCGCCAATTGCGGGTGGATCCGCTGGCGTAGCTCGCCGCCGCGCTGATGATAGGTGGTACGCAGGATCGCATGGCGATCCACCAGCCGCTGCAGCGAACGTTCCAGAGCCTGGGCGTCGAGTTGCCCACGCAAACGAACATTGCTGCTCATGTTGAAACTACTGTCGGCCAGATCCAGCTGCTGCATCAACCAGACCCGTTGTTGCGCCGATGACAATGGCTGGTCGAGTCGCTGGTCAACCGTTGGAATTGTCAGCGATTCCAGATTCCGCTGACCCGCAAATTCCTCAATTCGCTCCGCCAGTTGCGCCAGCACCGGCGTTTCGAACAGCCAGCGCAGTGGCACGTCAAAGCCCTGCTCACGCAGGCGCCCACGCACCTGCGCGGCCATCAGCGAATGCCCGCCCAGCTGGAAGAAATGGCCATCGACCGGCACGTGTCGTACGTCCAGCACCGAAATCCAGATCTGCGTCAGCAGGGCCTCGCTGGCCGACAATGCGCGCTCGGTCGCTGGTGCACTGTCAGTCACCGCTTGCAGGCGTGGCAATTGCTTGCGATCGACCTTGCCATTAGTGTTGAGCGGCAGCCGCTCCAGCGCTTGCAGGTGCGTCGGCAACATGTAGATCGGCAGACGTGTCTGCAAATAGTCGCGCACAGCCGCCTCGCCAGGTGCGTTTTCAGCCTCCGCGACCCAGAAAGCCGCCAGATGCTCGCCTTGCACGGCCACGACCGCTTGCAGAACGTTGGGATGGCTAAGCAGGACGGCCTCGATTTCTCCCAGTTCGATGCGATACCCGCGCAACTTGATCTGGTCATCGGTACGCCCGAGGTAATACAGCTGCCCGTCGGGTTGCCAGCGCGCCAGATCGCCGGTGCGGTACAAACGACTGCCATGGCCACCGAATGGGTCGGCAATGAAACGCTCGGCGGTCAGCCCCGGCTGCCCGGCGTAACCCCGGGCCAGACCGTCGCCGGCGATATAGAGTTCACCCACGCAGCCTGGAGGCACTTCGCACAGGTGTTCGTCGAGAACATGACAGCGCGTGTTGAGCAGCGGTCGGCCAATCGGCGCCACCGGCAATTGCAGCGCATCGATCGGCGCGTGGGTCGACCATACCGTGGTCTCGGTCGGGCCATAGACGTTGATCAGTTGCGCCACGCACTGCTTCAGCTCGTTCGCCAATTCGGCCGACAGTGCCTCGCCACCGGCCAGGGCAACGCACCCCTTGAGCACCTGGCGATTGCCTTGCAGCAACATCGCCCAGGTAGCCGGCGTGGCCTGGATCAGGTCGACGTTGCTTTGCTCGATCAAGCGCGCGAGCAGCAGCGGATCCTGGCGTTCTTCATCGTCGGCGAGGACGACCGCGCCGCCACGCACCAGCGGCAGGCACAGCTCCAGGCCACAAATGTCGAAGGTAACCGTGGTCAAGGCCAGGTAACGCTGCACGTTTGCCAATGGCAGCGCCTGCTCCATGGCGAGGAGGAAGTTGGCGAAGTTGCCGCGACTGATCTGCACGCCCTTCGGTTGGCCGGTCGAGCCCGAGGTGTAGAGGGTGTAGGCCAACTGCCGAAGATTTCTCGGCAATCCCGGCGCCTGTGCCGCGAATTGCGCCAGCGGCAGGTCCGCCCATACGCACCCGCGCACCTGGGCAGGCCAATCGGTCGTGAGCGAATCGCAGAGCAGCAAGTGCGGCTGCGCTCGGTTGAGAATCTGCGCCTGGCGAGCAGGCGGATGGGCCGTGTCGAGGGGCAGGTAAGCGGCGCCGGCCTTCTGGATACCCAGCATGCACACTAGTAGTCGTTCATCCCGGGGCAAGCAAAAAGCGACCAGTGATTCAGGCCCGACACCCTGGGCCAGTAGCCAGCGAGCCAGGCGGTTGGCTTGGGCATCCAGCGCGGCGTAAGTCAATTGGCGACTGGCGCAATACACGGCGATGCGCTCGGGATGCACAGCGGCCTGCCCTTCAAAACGCGTCACGAAATCCGCTTCGTCTTGCAGGCCCACGACCTTGCCCGCGGTTGCCACGGTCGCAACGGAACGCAACGGGATTTCCAGCAAACGAGCGTGAAGATCGAGACCCGTCAGGCTGGCAAGTAACGCCTCGTAATCCTCCACCAACCGCTGGACGGTGTCCAAAGGCAACAACGCCGTCGCGTATTCGACGATCAAGTGGGCACTGGCCTCGGCGCCGCGCCCCCGGGTGAACAGGTTGAAGGTCAAGTCAAATTTGGCGCTCACTACCCCGCCCGGCAATGCCAACGCCTGCGCATTGATGCCAGGCAGCTTCAGGCTGCGGGAATCCTGATGATCGACCTGATAGTTGAACATCGTCTGGAACACAGGCGTGCGATCCAGACTGCGCTCGACATCCAGGACGTCCAGCAACCGCTCGAACGGCAGCGCTTGATGGGCCAGGTCCTCGGTCACTTTCCCGCTCAGGGCCTGGACAAACGATTGCAGGCTCTCGCGGCCATCGATTTGCACCCGGTGCGCCAGCGTGTTGACGAACAAACCGACCAACGCCTGGCTCTCTGCCGACTCACGTCCGGCCACTGGAACACCGACGGCGAAGTCGTTGCGTCCGCCGTGGCGCCAGAGCAGCAATTGATAAGCAGCGAAATACAGTACGAATGGCGTGACCCCAAACGCCCTGGCTCGCGCCTCGACCGCGGCACTCAGCGCGCCGGGCAAGACAAACTCGTCCCGCGCGCCGGCGTACGCCTGCGCTGCTGGCCGTGTGGATTGGCCGGGCAGTTCCAGGGGCTCGTTGCCCAGGCCTTCCAGGCGCTCCTGCCAATAAGCCAGCAACGCCCTGCCGTGTTCCCCTTCCAGCCGCTGCCGCTGTTCGTTGATCAACGGCAGCAAACCGGTTGCCGGCGGCAGCGTCCGGTCCTGATAGAGCGACGTCAGGTCCTGGACCAACAAGCCCATGGACCAACCGTCCACGGCAATATGGTGCACATTGAACAGCAGGCGGTAGTCACCGGGCGCAACCCGAAACACGTCAATGGCCAGCAATGGACCCTGCGTGAGGTCGAACGCACGCTTGGCGGCGCTGGCGATGGCCGCATCCTGCTCGGAATCAGTCAGGCCGCCGATGTCATGAACGTTGAACAGCGGCGCGGTCTTATCATCCAGGCGCTGCCAGACCTGCCCCTGCTCTTCGAAAAAGCGGCACCGCAATGCCTCATGCCGCGCCACCAGCGCCTGGCAAGCGCGTTGCAGACGAGACACATCCAGATCACCGCGCAAGGCCAGCAATTGAGTGACGTTGTAGGCGGTTTCAGCCGGGTCGAGCTGTTGCATGAACCACACCCGTTGCTGGGCATGAGACAACGGTTGTGGTTGCCCCGCGAGCTCGTTCGGGTCGGCAGTCGCAACGACGGGCACCACGGCAGCCGCAAGCACCTTGGCCAATTGCCGAGGACTTGGGTTTTCCAGCAGTTGCCGGGGCATCAGGCGCAGATTGGCCTGACGCAAGCGCGCGATCAATTGCAGGCTGAGAATCGAATCGCCGCCCATGGCAAAAAAATCCGCATCCGCTCCCAGCGCGGGTTGGCCGAGCAGCTCGCGGAAGGCCGTCAGAACCACAAGCAAGGCGGGCTCGGCGCGGCAGTCGATGCACAGCGCCATGGCCGCCAGTGTCGGGTACTGCAAGACATCGCGCGGTTGCAGCTTGAGCCCTTCCCTGGAAGCCAGGCCGATCAATTGCAAGCTGAGAATCGAGTCTGCGCCGAGGGCGAAAAAATCGTCCCCGCGTCCGACTTGAGTGCAACCAAGAATCTGGCACCACAGTTGCGCCAGACGCTGTTCGGTCGCGCCGCTCGGCTGTTCGGCGGCTTCACCGGTCGGCTCATCCGTCGCCGGCTCGGGCAATGCACGCCGGTCGAGCTTGCCATTGGCGGTCAGCGGCAAGGTGTCCAGCTCCACCCAATGGGCAGGCACCATGTGTTTCGGCAGTTGGCGCTTGGCCTCGGCTTGCAGCATCGCCAAGGCTTCGCTGGTTATCGAAGGGCTGATCCCAAGGGTGAAATACGCCACCAGTTGCCTGCGCCCTTTCACCTCGCAGGCGAGCACCGCACTTTCACGCACCTGAGGCTGGGCGTTGAGCCAGGCGCTGACCTCGCCCGGCTCGACACGGAACCCCCGAATCTTCACCTGATCGTCCTGGCGCCCGAGGAATACCAGGCGCCCGCTACGATCCAGGCGAACCCGATCACCGCTGCGATAAAAGCGCTGTCCCTGGGCGGTGCAACCGAACGCACGCGCGGTCAACTCAGGCTGACCCAGGTAGCCTTGTGCGACCTGCGGACCACCGATCAACAGCTCACCGACGACACCGACCGGTACGGACCTGTCATTGCCATCGACAATGCGCAATTCACAGCCGGACAGCGGCTGGCCCAACGGCAAATACTGGCCCGATTCGAACGCATCGGTCCCGAAGACTTCTCCACAGATCACGCCGACCGTGGTTTCCGACGGGCCATAGTGATTGAAGATGCGCAACTGCGGCGCCAACTCGTGCACCTTGGCGAACAAGGCCTGATCGAAACCCTCGCCACCGAGGATCAATATTTCCCTTGGCAATACGCGCCGGGCGTCATCCAAGGCCAGCAAGCCGCGCAAATGCGAAGGCGCGATCTTCAGGCAATCCACCGGATACTGATCGAGGAAGTCAGCCCAGCCGGGCGGATCGAAGGTCAACGACGCTGGCGGCAGGACCAGCGGGTCGCCAGCCGCGAGCGCGGCGAAAACGGACGTCAACCCCAGATCCGCGGCGACCGTCGCCAACGTCGCCCAACGGCTGCCCGGCCTGGCCTGCAAGCGCTGGCCAATTGCACTGGCGTAATGCGCGAGGTTGGCATGGGTGACCAGCACACCTTTGGGTTGGCCGGTCGAGCCCGAGGTGTAGATCAGATAGGCAGGCAACTGCGGCTGGCTGAGGCTTTCGGCCTCGCCGACACCCGCATCGACCGACCATTCGGCCGCGCTTACCACCAAGCGCGGGATGCCAACACCTGTTTCAGGCGCTTGCGCCAAGGTCACCCACAGGCTCGCGCCGCTGTCTTGCAATAGCTGCGCGAGTCGCCGGGCCGGTTGCGCCGGGTCCAGGAACAGGCAAATCGCGCCGCGCTGCCAACAGGCCAGCGTTGCCAGCAACTGTTCAGCGCAGCGCGGCATGCACAGCCCGACCACTTGCCCTGGGCCAATACCCTGCCCGGCCAGGCGCTTGGCCAATGATCGAGTGGCCACGCCGAGCGTAGCGTAATCGATGGTCTGCTCCAGGCCGCATAAAGCTTCGGCGGTCGGCGTATGCGTAGCCCAGTGCAGTACTTGCTGGTCCAACGGCAACGGGGTCCAATCCAGGGCTGGTCCTCGCAATTCGCTGGGTCGAGAAACCAGTTGCAGATCCGACAGGCGCCGCTGCGGGTGCTGCGAAGCATCCTGGAGAATCGCCAGCAGGTCGTCCTGCATCTGATCAATTGTGGACGCGTCGAACAACTCGTCGCTGTACTCCAGCTCACAGCGCAGCCGCGCGTCTGCAGTACGTACGATGCGCAGCGTCAAGTCGAAGCGCGCATGACGTTGCGGCGGGTCAAGCACCTCGACCGCGACACCGGGCAAGGCCAGGGTGCGACTTTCGGGCAAATCAACCTGGACGAACATCACTTGGAACAGCGGGCTCGAACGCGGACGCTCAAGACTTTCAAGCATATTTTCGAAGGGTAACTGTTGGTGGTCGAACGCGGCCGCGACGGTGTCACGGGTGCGCAGCAAAGCGCTGCCAAAGTCCGGGTTGTCTTGCAGGCGCTGGCGGATCACCAGGGTATTGAGCAACGGGCCAATCAACGGCGCCAGTTCCGGCCGATCACGTTGGGCCGCCGAAGTGCCCAGGCACAGGTCAGTCTCTCCGCTGTAGCGCGAGAGCAGGCAGCTGAAGGCCGTCAAGCCGTAGATATACAGCGTCACCCCTTGGTTGCGAATCGCCGTCTCGACCGCCGCTGTCAGTTGCGGCGAGAGTTCCCGGGCCAAGACCGCGCCGCTATGGCGACGTTGCGGGGCCGCGGGGCGCGGCCGGTCCAGTGGCAATGCCAGCGGTGCCGGTGCATCCACCAGTTGCTCGCGCCAGAAAGCGATCTGTTCCCGGCAGCTTTCGCTGTCCAGCCACTCGCGTTCCCACGCGGCGTAATCGGCGTACTGAATGCTCAGTTCCGGCAGCACGGTCGGCTCGTTCGAGGCGAGCGCCCGATAGACCTCGGCCAGTTCAAGGGTGAGTTGTTGGGCGGACCAGGCGTCATAAGCGACGTGGTGGATAGTGAAAAACAGCCAGGTGGATTGCTCCTGGGCATCGCTGAACGCTTGCCAGCGCCAAGGGGTCGACTGCGCCAGGTCAAAGGGTTCGGCGAGTTGGCGGGCGTACTCATCGGCGCACCATCGCTCATGCTCGGACGCTGCCATTGTCAACCGCTCGACAGAAGGCAACGGCACGTGCTGTGGCACGCAATGAGGCCGCAACTGTCCATCCGCCTCCGTGGTGTAGCGAGTGCGCAGCGTCTGGTGGCGGTCGACAACTTGCTGCATCGCCTGTTGCAAACGCTCGCCGTCCAGGCGTCCGTCAAAACGCAGCACCGAGCACAGATTGTAAAGGGCTCGGTTGCTCAGGGCTTCAGCCGACAGGAAGCGGCGCTGAGCCTGCGCCAGCGGCGTATGCTCGCCCCCGCCGAGTACGGTGGGGACGATCGGCAGGCGCCAGCTGTCGATGCCCTTCTCCGCCAGGCGCTGGCGAAAGAGCTTTTTTTTGTCTGCGGGCAAGGATGCCAGCCGCTGCGCAATCTCCAGGAAAGCTTGTTGCGTCATCGTACTCATCCTTACTCTTCCATCTCTGATAACAGGCGCTGCATTTCGTCCAGGGCTTCGTCGGTCGAGGGCCCCTGGGGTTTTTCGATCTGCTCGGCAAGCGCGGCGATCGTCGGATTCTGGAACAGGCTGCGCAGTTCGAGCTTGATGCCGAAGCGACTCTCGACCTGGGTCATCAAACGCATGGCCAACAGCGAATGCCCGCCCAGCTCGAAGAAGCTGTTGAACACGCCGACTTGCGGCAGCGCCAGCAAGTCCTGCCAGATGTCCGCCAGTTGGCGCTCCAGGTCGTTGCGCGGTGCCACGCCTTCGATCGCCACGGGTTGCGGCGCTGGCAGCGCCTTGCGGTCGATCTTGCCGTTGGCGTTGAGGGCAAAGCGTGGCTGCTCGATGAAGCCGGCCGGGATCATGTAGCCCGGCAGCACGCCTTCCAGATACCGACGCAGCGCCGGCTGATCTATCGGGCTCGGCACTTGCAGCCAGGCGAACAGGCTCTGGCTGCGCGAATCGATCATCACCACCGCTTCTTCCACACCCGGGTAACGGCGCAGCAGCGACTCGATTTCACCCGGTTCGATGCGGAACCCGCGCACCTTGACCTGGAAGTCGCCCCGACCGACGTAGGCCAGTCGCCCATCGTTGCGTCGGCGTACCAGGTCGCCGGTGCGGTACATGCGGCTGCCGGGCTCGCCTGCGTAAGGGTCGGGCAAGTAGGCCGCTGCCGTGGTGGCGGGCGCGCACTGATAGCCACGGGTAACCCCGGAACCAGCGATGTACAGTTCACCGGTGGCGCCCAACGGGACCGGACGGAGCATGTCGTCAAGCACATAGCAGCGGGTATTGAGCAACGGCGCGCCGATATCGGCGACACCGGACGGTACGTCTCGCAACGCCTGGGTGGTGGACCAGACGGTGGTTTCCGTTGGGCCGTAGGCGTTGATCAGCGCCACACCCCGGCCACGCAATTCGTTCACCAATTCACCGGGAACCGCTTCGCCACCGATCAGGCCTCGCAGCGGCGGCCAATCGGCCTGCCCGGTTTCCAGCAGGATTTGCCACCCGGCCGGTGTCGCCTGGAACACCGTGGCCCGGCGCAGCAGCGCGAACAGTTGATGCCCATCGACCACCTGCTCGCGGCGCGCCAGCAGTATGGCCGCGCCATTGACCAATGGCAGGAACAGCTCCGGCTTGCACATATCGAAGGCATACGTGGTGCTGGCAAGCCAGACATCCTCTGCGCCGAGCGGCAGCAAGCGATCAAGGCCGGCCAGCAAGTTGCTCAGGTTTCCTCGGGTGACCTGTACGCCTTTCGGTGTGCCGGTCGAGCCCGAGGTGTAGATCACATACGCGCGCTGTTGCGGGTCGACCGCCAGCGTCAGGTTGTCGTCGCTGCAAGTGTCCAGCTGCAACCGGTCGAGCAGGACGTGATCGACGCCGCCCAGGGCATCGGCGCACAGGCTTTCGCTGAGCACCAGGGCCGGACGCGCATGATCGATGATGAAGCGCAGGCGCTCGCCCGGGTGTTGCGGATCCAGCGGCAGGTACGCCGCGCCGGCCTTTTGGATCGCCAGCAAGGTGGGCAGCAACCAAGGACCGCGACTCAGGCAAACGGCAACCAGATCGTCGGTGCAGACGCCTTGCGCCCGTAGCCAGTGGGCCAGGCGATTGCTGATGGCGTGCAATTGCGCATAGTTCAGTTGCTGCTCCTGGCAATCCACCGCCAGCGCTTGCGGCGTCAGGACGGCTTGCCGTTCGAAGCGGGCAATCACGTCCACGGCCGGAGTCAAGGACTGCGCAGGCCGATTCCATGGCCGCTCTCCGAGCGCGTGATCGGCATTGGCCAGGTCGATGTCCCAGAGACGCGCCTCGGGTTGTTCCAGCATCCCTTCGAGCAGGTAGAGGAACTCATCGGCGTAACGCTGGGCGGTGTGCGCCAGGAACAGTTCGGTGTTGTATTCCAACACGCACGGCCAGTCCTCGCCCATCTGCTCGATGTGCAGGCCGATGTCCACCAGGGCGCTGTCGCTTTCGACGTTCAGGCGCTGTGCCGGCAACCCGGCGAAGCGCTGTTCGAGCGAGGCGTTGGCGTCCCGCTGGATCAGGTTGAACAACGCCTGGAACAGCGGCGTGTGGCTGAGGTCACGACGCACTTGCAACGCTTCCACCAAGCGCTCGAACGGCACGTCGGCATGCTGTTGCGCCGACAGGTGAGTGGCTTGCAATTGCTGCCAGAACTGCCGGACCGACTGTTGTGGGTCGATCTGGCTGCGCAGGACCTGGGTGGTGGCGAAGTATCCGATCAGGTTATCCGTGTGGGCCTGATGACGATGGGCGACCGGCAAGCCGATCCAGATTTCACGCTGTCCCGAGTGCCTGGCCAAGAGGGTTTTCCACGCGGCCAGCAGCGGTGCAAACGCGGTCAAGCCATGACGTTGCGCCGTATCGCGCAGGCGCTTGACCAGCGTTGCCGGCAGGTTGAAACGCAGGCGCTGCCCGCTGTAGCCCTGCTCGGCGGGCCGAGGCAGGTCGGTCGGCAGGTTCAGCACCGGCGGTTCGCCCGCCAGGGCGCCGCGCCAATATTCAAGCTGCGATTCGATCCGTGCCTGCCCGGCCGGACTCTGCCAACTGGCGGCGATGTCGCAGAATTGCAGCGGCAGTGGTGGCAGGCAAACGTCGCGACCTTCTAGCAAGTCGTGGTAGATCCGTTGCAGTTCGTTGAAGAGAATCTCCAGCGAGCGCGCATCGGCGATGATGTGATGCAAGGTCACCTGCAGCACGCTCCTGTCCTGGCCCTGATACACACGCACCCGCCACAGCGGCGGCGCGGTGAGGTCGAACGGACGCTGTGCCTCGTGGCTCAGTTTCAGCGCAAAAGCGCTGGAGTATTCGTCGCTTTCCAGCGGCTCGAAGTTCAGCGGCACGGCGCCGAGATCCTCGACACGCTGGCGCGCGCCCTCGGCTGTTTCGCTGAATACCGTGCGCAGGCTGTGTTGGCGAGCCACCAATTGCGTCAACGCCTGCTCCAGTAACGTGGGTTGCAGGATGCCATCCAGGCGCAGTGCCAGCGACAAGTGATAGGCCTGGGTATCGCCCTGCAAACGATCGAGGAACCACAAGCGTTGCTGAGTGAAATGCAACGGTGCCAAGGGTTCTTCGAAAGGTCGCAAAATGCCGTCAGCCTCGGTACTTGCCTGGGCCAGCGCAGCGGCCAGATCGCGCAGGACCGGTAGCTCGAACACAGTGCGCAATGGCAGGCGCCGGCCATGCTGTTCGGCGATCCGTGCGACCAGTCGCGCCGCCAGGAGCGAGTGTCCGCCCAAGGCAAAGAAGTTATCGTCGGCGCCAACCTCGGTGCATCCCAGCAGCTCCTTCCAGAGCTCGGCCAGGGTCAGCTCCCACTCACCCGACAGCGCGCCATGCTGGCCGTCACGCTGTTGCGGTGCCGGCAGGGCCTTGCGGTCAACCTTGCCGCTCGGGCTCAACGGCAGCGTGTCGAGACGTACAAACTGACTGGGCAGCATGTAGTCCGGCAACTGAGCGCCAAGGGCGTCACGCAGCAGCGCATCATCCAGCGCATCGCCTGCGTAATAACCCACCAGGCGCGCCGAATCACCGCTGCCCAACAGCACGACAGCGGCCTCGCGAACCCCATGGATACGGGACAACAGCGCCTCGATCTCGCCCAACTCGATACGGAAGCCGCGCAGCTTGACCTGGAAATCCAGGCGCCCCAGGTAATCGAGGCTGCCATTGCTGTTGCGGCGCACCCGGTCGCCGGTACGGTACATGCGGGCGCCGGCCACGAATGGGTCCGGCAGGAACGCGGCGGCGGTCAGGCGCGCAGCGGCGAAATAACCTCGGCCCAGGTTGGCCCCGGCCAGGTACAGCTCACCGGGAACACCAGCGGCCACCGGTTGCAAGTCGGCATCGAGAACGTACGCGGCGGTATTGGCCACCGGTTGCCCGATCGGCACCTCGACGCCGGCTTCGTTACCGCTGCGTACTTCAAAGGTGCTGTAGACGGTCGCTTCCGTCGGCCCATAACCATTGATCACATGGGCTCCCCTGCCCTCGATGGCTTCGGCCAATGCGCACGGCAGGGCCTCGCCACCGGAGATGGCGCGCACGCCTTGCCAACTGCGCGAGGTGTGCGCCACCAGCATCCGCCAGGTGGCCGGCGTGGCCTGCATGACGGTGGGTTGCCCGGACAGCAACAGTTGATCGATGGCCTGCGGGTCTCGCGCCTGTTCGCGATCGGCCAGCAGGATACTGGCGCCATGGGCCAGGGGCAGGAGCAACTCGACGATGGCAATGTCGAAGGTCGCGGTGGTCAAGGCCAGGACCCGGTCCCGTGCCGTCATCGGCAGGACCTGCTCGACGGCCAGCATCAGGTTCATCAGGTTGCCACGGCTGATCGCCACGCCTTTGGGCTGGCCGGTGGAACCGGAGGTGTACAGCACGTAGGCGAGCTGACCGGCGACGCAGGCCACTGCATTGAAGGTCTCGATCGAAGCGCTGGCGTCAATGTCGAGCAACGGCAGGTCGTTGTTCCACTGCGCCAACTCCGCGAGACTCGCCGCCGTGCCCAGGCACAACGTGGGCCGGGCCGCTTGAAGAATATAGCGGCCACGCTCCGGCGGTGTGTCCTCGGCCAAGGGCACATATGCAGCGCCGGCCTTGAGCACCGCCAACATGGCCATCGGCAGGCGCGCGTCGCGAGGCAAGCTCAGGGCAACGCGGTCTTCTATACCGACGCCCTGGGCCTGCAACTTCGCCGCCAGCCGCTCGGCGGCCTGATCCAGTTCGGCATACGTTAGTTGGGTATTGCCTGCCACAACGGCAATCGCCTCGGGCTGGCGAGCAACCTGGAGCGCAAAGGCCTCGAGTATGTCTTGATGACCGGTCACCGCGTGTCCATCGATCCGCGCAAGGCTCCGCTCAGCCGGCTGCCATGCCAGCTCGCCGAGCGGCTGGGCGGACTGCTCGATCAACGCGTCGAGCAATGCCAGGTATTGCTCGACCATCGCTTGCACGGTCTGCTCGCGGAACAGATCACTGCTGTATTGCAGGCTCACGCTGATGCCGTGTTCGCTGTCGCGCACGTCCAGGTGCAGGTCGCACAAGGCGCTGTCCGGGCGGTTGTCCAGCGGCTCGGCAATCAGGTCGGTGAGGTCGAAACGCTCCAGGGCATTGCCCGGGAAGTAGTTGAACATGACTTGGAACAGCGGGTTGTAGCTCACCTGCCGAACCACGCCGAGTTGTTCGATCAGGTAATCGAACGGCAAGTCCTGGTGGGACTGGACCGATACGGACAGCGCCTGCAACTCGCTCATCAGTTGCAGCAGGCTGCGCTCGCCGGAAAGTTTCTTGCGGTACACCAAGGTGTTGACGAAGCAACCCACCAGGGGCTGCAACGTCGCATGGTGCCGATTGGCCGCTGGCACACCGACCAGAATGTCGTCTTCGCCGCTGCGACTGCGCAACAGTAACTGGAACGCGGTGAGCATCGGGATGAAATTGCTCCAACCGTGGCGAGCGCTGAATGACCTCAGCCGTGCCGCCAGCGCTTCGGGCAAGCGTCGCTCGACACGGCCTCCGGCCTGGCTGGCCTGGGCAGGCCGGGCGAAATCGGTCGCCAGGTCGAGCACCGGCAGTTCGCCGGCCAGTTGCTCGCGCCAGTAGGCCAGCTCCTGCGCACACGCCTTGCTGCCCATCCACTGACGCTGCCAGACGGCGTAGTCGGCGTATTGCATCGCCGGGGCGAGCCGTTGAGTCGACAGGCCCTGGCGGCGGTTGCGATATTGCTCACACAGACCGTCGATGATCAGTTGCAGGGACCAGCCATCGGCAACGATGTGATGGCAGTTCAACGACAGGACAAACACCTGCGGCGCCAGGCGATACAGCCGAGCACGCAGCAACGGCGCCGCATCCAGGGCAAACGGTGTCATTGCATCCTGACGCAGCCGATCGTGCAGCGCCTCTTCGCTCGCCACATCGATCACCGGCAAATCAAGCTCGGTCTGCGCCAGGATCACCTGGCTAGGCCCTTGGGCCTCGCTGATAAACCCGCTGCGCAGTACCTCGTGCTGGTCGACCACCGCTTGCAATGCCGCATGCAGATCAGCGACATGCAGCTCGCCGGTCAGGCGCACAGCGCCAGCCAGGTTGTACGCCGGGCTATGCGGATCGAGTTGCTGCAAGAACCAGAGCCGTTGTTGGGCATACGAAAGCGGTAGCTTTTGCGGACGCGGCAGCAGGGTTGGCGAAGGTTTTAGCGCACCGGCCTGGTTTTCCAGCCAATCGGCCATGGCGGCGATGGTCGGACGCTCGAAGACCACGCGCAACGGCAAATCCTTGCCACTGAGTTTGCCGATCAGGCCGATCAACTGGGTCGCCAACAAGGAATGGCCGCCAAGCTCGAAGAAGTTGTCCTCGACGCCCACCTGTTCGAGCCCGAGCACGCTTTGCCAGGCTTCCACCAACTGGCCTTGCAATTCGCTGCTGGGCGCCACATAACGAGCCTGGCTTTGCGCGGCGAAATCCGGTGCGGGCAAGGATTTGCGGTCGATCTTGCCATTGCCGTTGAGCGGGAAACGCTCCAGGAACACGAATGCGCTCGGGATCATGTACGCCGGGAGATTGCCGAGCACGTGCTCGCGCAACGCCTCGACGCTGCAAGCGGTATCTGCCACCGCATAGGCCACCAGCACCTTGGCGCGTTGCTGGTCGTCACGGGCCACCACCACGGCTTCCCGCACGCCGGGATAACGGGTCAGGCAGGCTTCGATCTCGTCCAGTTCAATACGATGGCCACGGATCTTGACTTGATGGTCGGTGCGCCCAACGTATTCCAGGTCGCCGTTGGGCAGGAAGCGCGCCAGGTCGCCGGTGCGATACAGGCGCGAACCGTCATTGGCGATCGGATCCGGCAGGAAGACCGCCGCCGTGCGCGCAGGGTCGGCCATGTAGCCACGCCCGACGCCAACACCGGCGACGAATATCTCGCCGACGGCACCGATGGGTATCGGTTGCAAATCGGCATTGAGCAGGTACAAGCGGTTGTTCAGCGTGGCGCGCCCGATCGGTACGTTGATGCGCTCATCCGGCAGGCGTTCCAGCAATGGGTGGAAGGCGACGTCATCCGAGCACTCGGCGGGCCCATAGGCGTTCATCAACGGAATCGCCGGGTAGCGCTCGAACCAGCGCCGCGCCAAGGCCGGCGGCAAGGCCTCGCCCGTGGCGAGCACCCAGCGCAGGGGCGATGCTTCCAGCCCGGCGTCGAGCAGGCTCTGCATCAATGACGGCACCGCCTCGAGGATGCTGATGCCATGCCGTCCGATAGCCGAGGCCAGCGCCTCGGGGTCCTGCACGACGCAGTCGCCGAGAATCACGGTACGCGCGCCCAGCACCAGTCCGGCAAGGGTTTGCCAGACTGAAATATCGAAACATTGCGGCGCGGTCTGGGCAATCACGTCATCCGCATCGAGCCCCAGCCCCGGCAGCTTGCCAAGGATGTTATTGAGCATGCCCGCCTGGGCCACCATGGCGCCCTTTGGCGTACCGGTGGAACCGGAGGTGAAGATGCAATAGGCCAACGAGTTGTCGTGCACCACGATGTTCAGATCGTCGTCGCTGTAGCCGGCCAGTACCGATGGGTCATAGCGCACGGACTGGGGTCGCTGCTCGAGCAGATCCAATGCCTGCAAGGCCAGTTCGCCTTGTTCCGCACTGTGCACCAGCAACGGCGTACGGCTCTGGCGCAGCACCTGGGCCAGGCGCTGGGCCGGGTTGCGCGGATCAAGCGGCAGCCAACCGGCGCCGGCCTTGAGGGTGGCGACGATCATGACCACCAAGTCCAATCCACGCTCGTCGAATACGGCGATCAGATCGTCGCGATTGACGCCTTGCGCACGCAGGTGCCGGGCCAGCCGGTTGGCGGCGCGGTTCAACTGATCGAAAGTCAGGCTTTGCTCGCCGTGGACAATGGCGACGCGCCCTGGACT
The DNA here is from genome assembly GCF_014268645.1 of Pseudomonas sp. SWRI154. Taxonomy (NCBI): domain Bacteria; kingdom Pseudomonadati; phylum Pseudomonadota; class Gammaproteobacteria; order Pseudomonadales; family Pseudomonadaceae; genus Pseudomonas; species Pseudomonas sp. SWRI154. The sequence goes on along the minus strand of NZ_JABWQW010000005.1, from coordinate 40,587 downwards.
CTGGCGGACCTGCTGTTGGAAGCGCTCGATGAACAACGGTTGCAGCAGTTGCTCATCGGCTACCAGCCCGCCACCGGCCCAGACCTCGTGCTGGTGAGCGACTTCACGTTCATCCAGCATTGCCAGTTGATGCAACGGCGTCCCGGCGTTCGCGTCCAGGGCATCGCCCATGTTCAACAGCAGCGTGCGGAAATGCCGCAGCATCTGCTCGACTTCTTCACGCAGGAACCAGTCGGTCTGGTAAGTCAGCTGCAAGTGCAAGCGTTCACCCGGCACGATGACCACAGTGATCGGGTAATTGGTGTGGGTGCGGTTGGCCATGTCGCTGATCAGGTAGTCCAGCTGCCCCTGGCGCAGGTCGGCGGCGATGGGCGCGTTCTCGAACACGAACAGGCTCTGGAACAGGTCCTGGCGCTGCACATCGCTCCAACGCTGGATGTCGGCCAGGGAAACACTTTCGTGTTCGCGCAGGCTCAGGTTCTCGGTCTGCAAGGCTTTGAGCCACGGCCCCAGTGCGTCATCCGGGCGCCAGCTCCAGCGCAGCGGCAGGCTGTTGATGAACAGGCCGACGATGCTTTCCATGCCTTGCAGATGAACCGGGCGGCCAGCAACCGTAATGCCGAACACCAAATTGCGATCACCGCTATAACGCGCCAGCAACAGCGCCCAGGCACCCTGCACCAGGGTGTTGAGGGTGATGCCATGCCGGGCCGCAACGCTTTGCAGTGACTGGGTCTGCCCTGGCTCCAGGAACTCGACGCAGTCCTCGACCGGCTCGGTCGCACCCTGGATGCGGCCGGCATGACCGAAGCCAAACTCGTTGGGCGTGTCGAACCCCGCCAGGCGTTGTTGCCAGAAAGCCTGATGATCTTCCGGCTTCTGGGTTTCGAGCCACCGGATGAAATCGCGATAAGGACGCGGGGCCGGCAGATTCAATCGACGACCTTCCTGGGCGGCACGGTAGCCGTTGAGGAAATCCATCATGATGATCGAGAAGCACCAGGCATCCATCAGGATGTGGTGGTAGCTGCGCACGAACTGGTAGGTGTCGGGCGCCAGTTTGTACAACCGGACCCGCATCAGTGGCGCCTTGGTGAAGTCCAGCCCTTCGGCACGCTCCTCGCTGAGCAACTGATCCAGGCGACCCTGCTGCTCACCTTCGCTCAGGTGCGACCAATCCTCATAGGTGATCGGCAATTCGACCTGTTTGTGCACCACTTGCATCGGACGCTTCTGCTGCTTCCAGACGAAAGAAGTGCGCAACAGCTCATGGCGTTCCACCACTTGTGCCCAAGCCTGGCGAAACGCAGCGAGGTCCAGGTTCGGCATGACCATCACATGCCGGTATTGCAGCAGATACATGCCCTTGCCCGGGTGCATCAAGCTGTGAAACAGCAGTCCTTGCTGCATGGGAGCCAGCGGGTAAATAGCTTCGATATTGCGCGAAAGAGCTTTGACCTTGTCGTTCATGCTGACGGTATCCGAACCTGTAATGTTTGGGGACGCAGGGGTTCACTGCTCAAGTTGTTCGAGCAGCCCGAGGAATTCATCGTCGGACAAGCCGGAGTCGGCGAAATCCGAAGCCGTGGCTCGCCCCACCGAGGGCGCTTGGCAATGCTCCAGCAGGGCTATGAGTCGCTGCTGGAACTGCCGCGCCAATTCACCCACCAATGCTGCATCATGGACCTGCGGCGCATAACGCCACTCCACATGCAACTGGCCTTCGTTGACTAGCGCCGTCACATCCAGCCAATGCGTGCGGCGGGTGCTGTCGGCGCGCATGCCAGGGCACACCGGTCGCGACAGACGCCAAAGCCGCGAAGCGCCGATCCATTGATCGACCCGTCCCAGGTAATTGAACGTCAAGAGTGAAGCCGCACCCAGGCCGTGGGCCGGTTCCTGGCGCAACAGACCATAGCCAATGCCTTGTTCGGGGACACGGCGCAGCGCTTCCTTGGCCGCGATGATCGAGGGCTCGAGATCCCAGGAAGTATCGACGGCCAGCGGATAGCGGCTGGTGTGCCAACCGATTGAACGGGACAACTCGGGGCCCAGCTCCCAGCCGCTGCGGCCATGACTTTCCAGCTCAAGGGTGACGCGTTCGCGTCCCTGCCACTGACCGATGACACCGGCCAATGCCGCTAACAGCAGGTCCTGGACCTGGGTGCTGTAGGCCGCGTGACAATCGCCCAGTAGTAACTGGGTCTGCTCCAACGACAATTGCGTGGCCAGCGTGCGACTTTCGCCGTACACATTGGCTTGTTCGGGAACCGAGCCTTCGGCGGCCAACTGCTCATGCCAGTAATCAACCTGGGCCTGTACGGCGGGCTCGCGGCGATGTTGCTGCAAGGCCTCGCTCCACACATGAAAACCCGCCGAGACGGTAGGCAATGCCACGTTCGATTGCAGGTAGAGGCTTTCCAGTTCCTCCAACAGAACCTGCCAGGACACCGCATCCACCAGCAAATGATGCGCCGTGCACAGCAGCTCGCGGCTCTGGGAGAAATACACCCAGCGAATCAGTGGCGCCTTGGCCAGATCGAAGCCGTGCTGCCAGCGCTGCAATAGCGCTTCGCTCAACGGTTGCTCCTCGACGTGGAACAACACGTCGACCTGGGATTGGGTAAATGCCTGGTAGCGTTGTTGCCAACCCTGCGGCGACGCCTCAAATGTCAGGCGCAAGCTGGCATGACGCTGCAACAGCGTGCCCACCGCGTGGGCAAACCGGTCCAGCTCCAACGGTTCGTCCAGCGCCAACAGCAAGGACTGGTTCCAGTATCCGGGCTCGCTTTGCTCCTGAGCGAAGAACCATTGCTGGATCGGCGTCAGGGCAAATGCCGTGGTGGGTTCGATGTCGGAGGGCTTGGCACCCTCCTTCGCCGCGCCTGAATCAACCACTTGCCCGGCCCAGCCGCGCACCGTGGGGAACTCGAAAATCTGCTTGGGCTTGAGTTGCAGCCCCTGCTGCTTGGCCCGGGCGATGATCTGCAGGCTCAGGATGGAGTCGCCCCCGACGCTGAAGAAGTTGTCATCGACACGCAGTCCAGGGTTATTGAGGATTTCGCGAGCGATATCGAGCAGACGTTGTTCGAGGCTGCGCTGCGGCGTCTGCACCACTCGGGCCAAGGCCCGCACGGTCTGTTCGGCGAACAGCTGCTTGGGCGTCATGAGGATATTTTGCTGGCGCGCCAGGGCAATGATCTGCAGGCCAAGGATCGAGTCGCCGCCCTGGGCAAAGAAATTGTCATCGGGCCCCAGGTCGGGATTGCCGAGCAGCCCGCGCCAGATGTCGAGCAACGCGCTTTCGACCGCGTCCAAGAGCTCCTCGGTTGGAACCGTCGCCTGCGCGGTGGCCGGCGCTTGCTCGGCCAACTGCAGCAATGCCTTGCGATCGACCTTGCCGTTGGGCAACAGGGCAAACCCATCGAGGCAATGCCACTGGGCCGGCTGCATATAGTCCGGCAGTTGCGCTTGCAGGGTGGCTTGGATATCCGCCAACGCGCTCGACGGCGCGACCAGGAACGCCACCAGGCGGTTGCCCGTCAGCCGCGACGGGCTGTTCAGCACCTGGACGTCGCTCACATGCGGCATTGCCCGCAGCCGTGCCGCGACTTCCGCCGGCTCGACCCGGTAGCCGCGGATCTTGACCTGCTCATCGAGCCGGCCGAGAAACTCCACCCGCCCTTGATGATTGAGCCGTACCCGGTCGCCGGTGCGATAGCCATGCTCACCGAAGCGGGCGCGGTCTGCATCGCTGGCGCTGAGATAACCCAGCGCAACCGTCCTGCCCTGCACGCAGAGCTCGCCACTCACGCCGATCGGCAACAAACGGCCGTCGGGCGAACGCACGCTGACCTGGACATTAGGCAGCGGTCGACCCAGCGGTGCCGCGCCATCCATATCGACCTCATGGGTCAACACCCCGACGGTGGTTTCACTGGGACCGTAGTGGTTGACGATACGCAAGTCCGGCCTCAATGCGCGCAAGCGCGACACCAGCTCATGGCCCAGGGCCTCGCCGCCGGTTACCAGGCATTGGCGCGGCAACAAGCGTTGCGGATCGTTGGCGACCAGCAAGGCGTTGAGGTGCGACGGTACGATTTTCAGCAAATCCACGGGCTCGCGTTCAAGCACAGCCGCCAGCTCCTCGGCATCGAACGCCAGTTCCTCGGCCAGGAGCCGCAAGCGGCGGCCGCTGAGCAAAGCACCGAACAAGGCCGTATGCCCAAGGTCAGTGGCACAACTGGCAAGGCTTGCCAGGCTGGCATCGGCGGGCAGGTGCAGGCGCTCAAGACACCCCGTCACGTAATGAATCAGGTTGCCCTGGCTGACCGCCACGCCCTTCGGCCGGCCCGTGGAACCGGAGGTGTAGACGATGTAGGCCGGCAGGTCAGCATCAACCGACGCGCGCATCGGCGATTCGCTCGACAGCTCGGCATCTGGCAACGACAGCCAGCGCACCGCATCCGGCAGCCAGTCGGGACGCAGGCCCTCGCCGATCCAGATCTTGGGCGCGGCATCCTCGCAGATATCCTGCAAACGCGACTGCGGCCACTGCGGATCGACGGCCAGGTAGGTGGCGCCGCACTGCCAGGCCGCGAGCATGTGCATTACCAATTCGCGGCTGCGGGGCAGGCACAAGGCGATGCGTGCATTCTCCAGGTCTGTACCCGCTTGCAAGCGCTCGCCACGAGCCACTACTGCCCGGCCCAGTTCGGCATAGTTGAGAGTGCCTTGCTCGTCCTGAAGGGCGATTGACTCGGACTTGCACTGTTGAACGAACGCCTGCCAGGCGTTGCTGAACGGAACCGGCATGTCCGCGCCGTGAAGGATTGATTGTTGCGCGGGCGGCAGCCAATCGAGCTGGGCAAACGGCTCGTCCGGCTGTTCGATGACCGCGTGGACCAACGCAACGAACTGATCGCAATAACGCTGGACTGTTTCGTGGCGGTACAAGGCTTTGCTGTAACGCCACCGACAGAGGAAACCCTCCTCCTCATCCACCACGACCATGTTCAGTTCATGGGCCGCTCCACGCTGTTCCGACAGCAGGCGATCGAGGTACTGATGAAAAGGCGCGGCACGTTCCCTGTTGAGCGTGAACATGTGCTGGAACAGCGGCGCCTTGCCCGCCTGACGCTCGAAGTTCAACTGCTTGACCAGGCGCGAGAACGGGTAGTGTCGGTGCGCGAGGGCCTGCTTGACGGTGGCGTCCACCTCTCGGGCCCAATCACGACTTGAAAGATCTGCCTGCAAGCGACAGCGAACCGGCAGCGAGTTGACCAGATAGCCCGGCAAACTGAGGTGTTCGCGTCGCAAGCGCAGACCGCCGGCCGTACCCAGAACAAAATCGTCTTGGCCGGACAACACCCCGAGAAACTGTTGAAACAGCGAGAACCACCAGACGTACGGCGTTACGCCCCACTCTCGGGCGAGGGCCCGGATTCTCGCCGTGGTGGCGAGATCGAAGCGAACCGGCAGCTCCATTCCTTCGAATGACCGGTCACCGCCAAAGGCGAAATCCGTCGGCAAATCCAGCGTCGGGGCTTCGCTCAGTTGCGCCTGCCACCAAGCCAGCTCCGCAGCTTCAGTCGCCTCGCTGCGCACATGCAGCTCACTGTTGTAGTCGCGATAGGCATCAGGGTTGATCGCCGGCAACGGCTGATCATCGACCTGTGCGAACAACTCATTGAGCACGATATGGAACGTGGCCGGATCGGCGGCGATGTGATGGATCACCAGCACCAGCGTGAGCTCGGTATGACCATCCCGGGCGTTGCTCAGCACCACACCTCGGCTGACTTCCCCGGCCTGGAGATTGAAAGGCCGGTCGGCCAGTTCGGCAATGTGTTGCTGCAAGGTGTCGGTGTCCGCCGCTTGTAAGGCAACCCATTCCAACGGCTGGATATTTTCGCCACGACTCCACTGCACCAGGTCGCCGTTGCGTTCGCCGTAGGCCATGCTCAACACAGGGTAACGCCGCTGAATCGTGGCCCAGGCGTCTTGTAGGCGCCGGGGCAAGTCCTCCGTTACGAACTGCGCCTTGATTCGTCCTGCGTAAGCAAGGTTATAGGCACAACTGTCGGGCTCCAGTCGCTGTAGAAACCAGAGCGCCTGCTCATTGTCGGTCAGTGGCCGCGCATCAAAATAATCGGGATGCCGGGCGAGCCATTGCAACACCTCGTGCTCTCGCGAACGGAGCTCGATTTCGAGTTCATCCGTCAGAGCGCCCTGCGGCCCCGGCGTGATGATCAGTTGACCTTCAGCTTCCGACAGGCGAATTCCACGCAGCCAGCAGCGATGCATCAGGCGATCGAGCATGAGTTGTCCTTCATTTTGCTTGTTCGAAATCAGCCGTCTGTTGCAACGGCTCTGAAAGAGAGGGGGTCAACCCGCCGAAGCAGGTTCCGCCATGGCGACGACAACTTTGCGCGCGCCCTGGAATGTCGAGCGACCGTGGGCAACGAGCATGTTGTCGAGCATCAGCACGTCGCCCGCCTGCCAGGGGAAACTCACCTGGCAGCGCTGCAATACTTCGCGGACATGGTCAAGGGCCTCCTGCTCGATCGGTGAGCCGTCCCCGTAGAAAACATTACGCGGGACGCCCTCTTCGCCCACGATGGAAATCAGCGTCTCGCGCACAGGTGCCGCGAGATTGGAGATATGGAACAGATGCGCCTGGTTGAACCAGACCCACTCTCCCGTGATCGGGTGCTGGGCCACGGCCTGGCAGACCTGGCGCGTGGACAGCTCGCCATCGTCCTTCCATTGGAACTGGATCTGGTTGGCACGACAGAAATGTTCGACCTGCGAGCGGTCTTCGGTGCTGAACGCCTGTTGCCAGGGCAAGTCGAGGCCGTTGCCGTAGTTGCGCACGTACATCAGGCGCTTCTCGGCGAAACGCTGGCGGATAGCCGGGTCGAGTTGCTGGTAGACCATGCGGCTATCGGCTATAGGGGTTTCACCGCCCACAGGAGAAGCCTGTACGCAGTGGAACCAGATTTTCATCGGCCAATTGAGGGAATAGGACTGTTCGTTGTGCAGCGGGATAATCTGGTGGGCCGGATATTCGGTGGAGGTGTATACCCGGTTATTGAGCTTGGTGCGCGGTGTGGAGGCGTAGTCATAGGTCAGGAGTTCATGACCGAAACTGCGGGCGAACGCTTCGAAATCCGCCTCCCCATTGAATGCAAAACCGCGAAACAGAATCCCGCCCACACGTGGCAACTGGGCCTCGACTGCCTGAAGGATCTGCGCTCGGCTGTCCTGCCAGACCGCACCGGCGGCGGGCGCTTCAAGGATGAACGGCAAGGTCTGTTCGTTGCCCGGTACGCCTTCCATGGATTGAACCTGTGCACGCGCCAAACCAGTTTCCATTAGTAATCCCTCGCCATTCCGATGAGCGTGTTTTTTTCGAGAGCACAAACTAATACAAACGAGTAACAACCGCAATAGAGAATCATTGTCATTAATGACATTTGTATGACGGCTGATACATTTCACTTGTCCTGCAGCACACTCTCCCGCTCGGCGATATGAGACATCAACAAATAGGCGGAGCCCAATAATCCCTGCATCGTATCGGCATAGCGACTGCGGTTCAGGTACAGGAACTGGCGGTTCTTCACGGCAAACAGATTCCGCCATTGAGGTGACTGACGGAAGGCTGCCGTGCTGGCTTCCGAATCGAGCATTTCCTCATAAGTGTCGATAATGAAATCACTGTCGAAGTCACCGATTCGCTCCAGGCTGTAGGGCACATTCTGGCGCGCCTCGCGATACGCGGCGACACGACCCAGGCCGAAATCAGCGATGACATCATCCATCCCGCCACGGCCGATCAGCTGGAACCCGTCGGTATAGACTTCAAGCGTCGTGACCGTAATACGCGAAGGGTCCTTGACGCGCTTCTTGAACTCGCTGACCACCCATTGGTATTCGCGCAGCATCTCCTCATAGCGCTGTTGCTTGCCGACCAGTTCCGCGAGTTCCTTGGCGTATGTCTTGATATCGCTTTCCCGGGAGGGCAACAGCACCACCGGGGCGATTTTGCTGAGCTTTTCCTTGAGGTCGGCGTGATACGAAAGGCCCACGATCAGGTCAGGTTTCAAGGCGGCAATGGCTTCCAGGTCGGGGGACTGGTGTGAGCCGATGTATTGGATGCCCGTCACATCGAAGCGCTCCTGCGCGCCGCGAAACAGCACGTCTGAAAAAAGCTTCTTGCGCCCTGTCGAGCCGCAAGGCTTGATGCCCAGCTCCAACAATTGGGTGGTCAGGCTGAAATCGTGCAAGGACACGATGCAGTGAGGTTCAACAGGCACCTCGACCCGACCGAAACTGTTTTCGAACACTTTGGTTTCAGCCGCGCCAGCGTCCATGGACAGCAATGCCAGCGGCACGCATAGCATGCCGAGCAACCTTGGGAACATTCCTTTCAACCGCACGCACTTGCCTCCAGATAACTTCAATACGAACATCGCTGTGTTTCAGCGACTGCGTTGTCGCGCCAGCAGCACGATCAAATAAGGCGCGCCGATGATTGCGACAACCAGCCCCGCCGGTAATTGCAAGGGTGGAAAAACGCCCCTGCCCAGCGTATCGCCCGCCAACACCAGCAGCGCGCCCATCAAGGCCGACAACGGCATCAGCGCCCCGTGGCGATCGCCCGCCAGTTGTCGCGCCAGATGAGGGGCTACCAAGCCGACAAAGGTCATGGTGCCGACATTCGCCACGGCTGCCGCCGTCAGCATCACGCTACACAGCAACAGGAAAATCATCACGCCGGTGACGTTCAGCCCTCGGCTGAGCGCGACCTTTTCACCCAACTGCAGCAGGTTCAACTGACGGTGAAAAAACAGCAATGGAGCGCCTGCCAGCAACAACCAGATACCGAGGCTATGAACCTGCGTCCAGCCGGCCCGGTGCAAACTGCCACCCAACCACATCAGGGCGGACTCGACCTGATCGATGTTGCCGTAGGTGATCAGCAGGTCGGCGACCGCGCTGAGCATGGCGGTCAACCCGACGCCGACAAGAATCAAGCGCAACGGTGAGATGCCCTGGCGCCACGACAGCAGCGCGACGAAGAACGCCACGGCCAACCCGCCTGCCAGTGCCGCCAATGGGTAAAGCTCCAGCGGCAGCAGCGTGGGCCAGAGCACGATGATCAGCAACATCGTGACGCTGGCGCCTGACTCCACGCCGACAAGGCCCGGTGCCGCCAGGGGATTGCGCGTCAACGACTGCATCAACAGGCCGGCAAGCGACATGGCCATGCCCGCGAGGATTGCCAGCGCAACACGGGGTAACCTCAGCTCCCACAGCAGGTTGCGTGTCGTCGAGTTGACCTCATCGGGCGACACAAGCGCTTGCCAAGCCTGGGCAACATCCAAGGAATAACTGCCGACCGTCAACGCATACAACGACAAGGCCACCAAGGCAACCAGCAGCGCCAGCACCGAGATCAAGTCGATCGGTCGAGCGACCCAAGGCAACAACGGCAGCATCCTGGGCAGGGCCAATCCCAAGCGCGTCATCGGACTTTCCTCAATACCAGCAGGACAAAAACAGGCCCGCCGATCAACGCGGTGACGATGCCGGTATTGAGCTCGAAAGGACGCACCACGGTCCTGGCGGCGATGTCCGCCAGAATCAGCAGGAGCCCGCCAAGCAGGGGCGCGGCCAGCAACAAGCGACGATAGTCATCGCCAAACAACAAGCGCGCAGCGTGAGGCACCACCAATCCGACAAAACCGATGGGCCCCGCCAGGGCCACGGCGGATCCCGATAGCAACACCACGGAGGCCAGGCCGAACAAGCGCATTTTCAGCAAGTTGACGCCCATGCCGGCCGCGGCTTGCGGCCCCAGCCGATGGGCATTCAGCGCACGGACGTTGACCAGGCACAAAAACATGCCCAACACGGCGTAAGGCCAGACCCACGCTTGCATCGAGCCTCCGGTTACACCGATGGAGCCGGTGAGCCAACGACGCAGGCTGTCGAGCCCCTGCTGGTCGAGCAACAACAAGATAGAAGTGATGGCGCTGAACAACGCCGCAATCATTGCCCCGGACAGGGTCAGTCGAATCGGATTGTGCCCCCTTCCCGCCAGCAACAGAACGCCAATGGCTGCCACCAGGGCGCCACTGAAAGCAAACAGCGGGATCATCGACAGGTCGTGGCCCGGTAAAACCAGCAAGCCGAACACCACGAACAATGCCGCACCGCTATTGATCCCAAGAATTCCAGGGTCAGCCAACGGGTTGTCACCCACCGCCTGCATGATTACGCCGGCCAATCCAAGGCTGGCACCTACCAGCATGGCGACCAGCAAACGCGGCAGGCGGCTGCCGCGAATGACACTCTGGTCGGCGTTGCCCGGTGCATAGGCCACCAAGGCCTGCCAGGTGTCACTCCAGGGAATGCTCTTTGCGCCCACGGCCAGATGCAGCAGCGCGGCCAGCGCAATGGCGATCAACAGGCCCAGCCACACCGGCAAACGCAGACCGTGACTCACATGGCCTCCCGCACGGCCAATGGACGACTGCGGTTGGTTTGCGGCACACATAACGGATCGCCAGAATAAGGGTCGGTAATGATGTGCGCATCCAGGTCGAAGACCGCCTTGAGATTCTCCTGGGTGAAAACCTCGGCGGGCGACCCTTGGGCCAGCAACCGTCCTTCACGCATCATCACCAGGTGATCGGCGTAACGTGCAGCCTGGTTCAGATCATGCAGCACAGCCACGATGGTCTTGCCTTGCTCACGCAGGTCCACCAGCAGTTCAAGCAGCGTGATCTGGTGGGCGATATCGAGAAAGGTCGTGGGCTCATCCAGCAGGATGACCGGGGTGTCCTGGGCCAGGGTCATGGCAATCCAGCAGCGTTGCAATTGCCCGCCCGACAGGGTTGCCAAGGAACGGTCAAGCAAAGGGCCGATGCCCGCCAGGTCGATGGCGCGGTCAATCGCCAGTTGATCCTGCTCGGACCATTGGCGCCACCAGCTCTGCCAGGGAAAGCGCCCCTGCATCACCAGTTCCCGTGCGGTCATGCCGGCGGGTGATGTGGTGCGCTGCGGTAACAGCGCCATTCGTTGCGCCAGTGCCCGGCGCGAATACTGCCCCAGGGTTTTCCCGGACAGATGCACGTCACCAGCGCTCGGTCGCAGCATATGCGCCATTACATTCAACAGCGTGGTCTTGCCGCATCCGTTGGCCCCGATCAACGCGGTGAAGCAGCCTTCGGGAATTTCCAGGCTGACACCGTTGAGAATCTGTTGCTCGCCATAGCTCAGCCGCACGTCTGTGGCCTTCAGCATGATCGTCCCTCCATGCCCAAGAGGGCCTAATCGAATCGTCCAGCGCGCATTGCCCCTGGGTCATTTTTTGCAATGACACCACGTTGTAAACCGGCCGGGGCAAAAAAGTGGGGCACAGAATATGTCGAAACGAAAATAATTTCCCTACAAGCCTGACAATATTAATGCAAACCCTTATCATTCACAGTCAGATTATGGCCAGTAGACACTAACCTTGCTCGTCTGCCTGATGCCGCTGGACCAGGACAACAGGCTTGCGAAGCTGAAAAACAACCCCAAGGACTTCCTCGATGCTCGAAAGAAAAACAACAGTTGGCACCGAAAAACGCTACGCCTCGCGTCATCCAGCGTTTCACCTGAGCACTTTGGCATTGGCCTTGGGGAGTATTTTTTCAGCGCAGGCGATCGCTGCTCAAGAAGAGGCATCCAACAAGGCCCCTCTTCAACTCGGCGAAATCAATATCAATGCCGCCGCCGTTGAAAACCCGACGGCGCCTCTCGCCGGCAAGGTCGCCCTGCGCAACGGCAGCGCCACCAAGACCAACGCGGCCATCACTGAAACGCCGCAATCGCTGTCCGTGGTCACTGCCGATGAAATGCGTGATCGCAAATCGGACACCATGGCTGACGCCTTGAGCTATACGCCGGGTTTCACCAGCCAGCCAAGCAGCTTCAACCGCACGTCGGACCGGTTCCGCGTTCGTGGCTTCGACGTCGAGTCCGCCACCGGCGGCTCGCTGCGCGACGGCATGCGCCTGCAATACAACTCCTATGATGGCGTCCAGGAACCGTATGGCCTGGAACGCGTGGAAGTCATCCGTGGCGCGGCCTCGGTGCTGTATGGCCAACTCTCGCCCGGCGGCTTCGTCAACGGCGTCAGCAAGCGTCCAACCGAAACCCCGCTGCATGAACTGGGGCTGCAATACGGCAACCATGATCGCAAGCAACTGACCGCCGACTTCAGCGGCCCGCTCGGCGACAGCGAGGTCCTCAGCTACCGCTTGACCATGCTCAAGCGCGACAGCGACACCCAGCAGGACTACATCAACGACGACAAGCTCTACATCGCTCCGGCCCTGACCTGGCGTCCCAACGATGACACGTCGCTGACCCTGCTCTCGTTCTACCAGAAAAGTGACACGCGCTTCTCCGCCCCGCTGCCCTATCAATTGGTCAAGGGTGTGGGCGACGGTCCGTTCACCATCGGTCGGCACGACTTCATCGGCGAGCCCGACTACGACGACATGAATGGCGAAATGTCCGCCGTCGGCTACGAGTTCGAACACCGGTTTGATGAACACACCCGCATCAGTAACAAAATGCGTTACTACGAAGCGGATGTGAAGTGGAAATACATGCAGGCCCAGACCAGCCCGGCTGCTATCAACGGAGCGGTCAATACCGGCGTCCTGCGCCGCCAGTACAGTGACCGGCGTGAGCGCTCCCGTGCGTTAGCCAGCGACACGAATATCGAGACGCGTTGGAACATCGCAGGTATTGAAAACACTTTCCTGGTGGGCGCTGATACCTACGACGCGTCGTACGACTCGCACAACTTCCGGGCCAACTCGACACCTATCAACATCGGTGACTACAACTACGGTCAGCCGGTTGTTGTGGACAAGAGCCGAAACCGCGACCGTGGCTCGCAGATCGACACGTTCCAGAAAGGCATCTACCTGCAGGATCAAATCAAGTTCGATGACCATTGGCTGCTACTGCTCGGCGGTCGCCACGACTGGGCAGACCAGGATCAGGAAGCATTCAGGGACGGCCTGAAGCTGAGCCAGGGCGACGAAGCCACCACCTGGCGCGCCGGCTTGGTTTACCAGGCAGATAACGGCCTGGCCCCTTATATCAGCTACAGCGAATCGTTCTTCCCGGTCGCAGTGGCTGAAGCAACGGACAGGACCTTCGCGCCTACCGAAGGCAAGCAATACGAAATCGGCATCCGCTACCAACCCCCTGGCAGCAACATGCTGCTTAGTGCAGCGGTTTACGAGCTGACGCAGGAAAATGTCGTGAAACGCGACCAAGCTGGCGGCAATCCCCAGCAGATTGGTGAGCAGCGCTCCCGTGGCCTGGAATTGGAGGCCAAGGCAGACGTCACGCCTCAACTGACGGTCATCGCGTCATACGCCTACACCGATGCCCGCATCACCAAGAGCCAGGTCCAAAGCGAAGTCGGCCAGCGCAGCGAGGACACGCCTTACCATCAGGCCGCCTTGTGGGCGGACTACAATTTTGCCCTGTTCGGCGTCCCCCAACTGAAGGTGGGCGGTGGGGCACGCTACAAAGGAACTACCCAGGCCTCGCTTATCGATTCCCAGCTCCCCGCCTATACGCTCTTCGATGCAATGGCGAGCTACCAGATCGATAAAAACTGGGACATCGCCCTCAACGCCAACAACGTGACGAATAAAAAATACGTCTATTGTGAGGCAGCCGTTTGCCGCTATGGCGACGAACGCGAATTGGTGACCTCGGTAAACTTCCGCTGGTAACCTCCCCCGCTCGGTCGGCGCTGACAAGCGGCGACCGAGCCATTTCATACTGTACGAACGCCTCTCTGCGCCCCCTCGAACTCCCCCTACCGCACCGATCGCTCTGAAGACTCTTTTGACTTGACTCATGAGATTACGATCGTCATATTACGATCATCATAAGCTTCGTAAAAACCGGCCAAGAGGGGTGTCCCATGGAAACTGGAAGTGCTACAGCAGTCGCAGGGGCGCCGGCACATGCATCAAGCCAACCCCTGACCGGCCGAATCGTGGCGCTGCTCGCAGGCCTCGCGGCGATCGGCATGCTCTCCACCAATATCATCCTCCCGGCGTTCCCGGTCATCGGCGAAGAGCTCGGCGTGACCGCCCGCGAACTTGGCCTGACCCTCTCCAGCTTCTTCGTGACCTTTGCGTTCGCCCAATTGCTGGTCGGTCCGTTGGCCGACCGCTATGGGCGCAAGAAACTGGTGCTGGGTGGACTTTCTATATTCGTCGTCGGCACCGTCATTGCGGGCTTCGCCACGTCCCTCGATCTGCTGATCGCCGGACGCGTCGTCCAGGCATTGGGCGTCTGCGCAGCCTCGGTGTTGTCGCGCGCTATTGCCCGGGACCTGTTCGAGGGCGAAACGTTGGCGCGCGCCCTGTCGCTGACGATGGTCGCCACCGCCGCAGCGCCGGGTTTTTCGCCCTTGGCCGGCAGCGTCCTGTCCGTCACGCTCGGATGGCGCGCCATCTTCATTCTCGTCGGATTGGCCGCCGTGGTACTGGCTTTTTTCTATGTGCGTGACCTTGGAGAAACCCATCCCGTCGACCGCCGGGCACCGCACTCCACCGGCAGCGTGCTGCGTGCCTATGCCAGGTTGATGGTGGACAGGCGCTTCATTCTGCCGGCCCTGTCGATGAGCCTGCTGCTGAGCGGCTTGTTCGCGTCCTTTGCCGCCGCCCCCGCGATCCTGATGAAAGGCATCGGCCTGACGTCGGTGCAGGCTGGCTTGTATTTCGCCTCAACGGTGTTCGTCGTGTTCGCCGCCGGCATGGCGGCGCCCCGCCTGGCGCACCGCCACGGTCCTCGAACCATTGCCTTGCTGGGCATCGCCTGCGCCATGGTCGGTGGCGGCTTGCTGCTCGTCGGCTCCGCCGAGCCTGGCCTCGGCTGGTATGCGGTGGCGATGGTTACCTTTCTTTGGGGCATGGGGCTGGCTAATCCGCTGGGCACGGCCATCACCATGGGACCGTTTGGCAAGGAGGCCGGGATGGCCTCCGCGCTGCTGGGTTTTCTGTCCATGGGTGCGGCTGCGCTGACGACCTGGCTGGCCTCTGTGCTGAGCTTTTCACCCGTCACCACGCTGGGCGCGATCCAGGCGCTGACGTGCCTGGTCGCGCTGCTCCTGTTCGTCCTGCGGCGCTGATCGGTCTCAGTCTTCCCAGCGGCGAAACAGCACGCTGGCGTTGACGCCACCAAAGCCGAAGCCATTCGACAGCGCATGGGTGATCGGCATTTTCCGAGCCTTCAAACCGACCAGATCGAGCCCGCCGGCCGCCTCATCGGGATGAGTCAGGTTCAGCGTTGGTGGCACGACCTGGTCGCGCAGCGCGAGGACGGCGAAGATCGCTTCGATGCCTCCCGCCGCCCCGAGGAGATGCCCGGTGGCGGATTTGGTCGACGTGATCGCCACGCCCGAGCCAGTGCCAAATACCGCGCGAATCGCCGCCAGCTCACCGGCATCGCCGACCTGGGTCGACGTCGCGTGGGCGTTGATGTGCTGCACTTCGGCGGGGCTGACCCCAGCCTGGCGCAGCGCCTGCTCCATGGCGCGCCGTGCGCCGTTGCCATCCTCCGGCCCGGCCGTTAAATGATAGGCATCGGCGCTGGTGCCATAACCCACCAGCTCCGCCAGCGGCTTGGCGCCACGGGCCAGGGCGTGCTCCAGCGATTCGATCACCAGCAGCCCGGCGCCTTCGGCCATGACGAAGCCGTCACGCTCGCGGTCGAAGGGCCGCGAAGCTTCTTGCGGGCGCTCGGCGAACCCCATCGACAGTGCGCGGGCCGCGGCGAAACAACCCAAGGTCACACGGTCTATTGCCGCTTCGGTGCCGCCGCAGATGGCGATGTCCGCCTCGCCACTTCGAATGAGCCTGGCGGCGTCACCGATGGCCTGCACACCGGCAGCGCAAGCCGTGACAGGCGCGCCAAGCGGCCCCTTGAAACCATGTCGGATCGACACCTGCCCGGCCGCCATGTTGGCCAGGAAAGCCGGTGCGGTGAACGGCGACAACCGGCGCGGGCCACGACTGTCCGTGGTGCGCACGGCCTCGGCAATCGTGGCAAACCCACCCACGCCCGAGGAAATGATCGTCGCGGTCCGCTCTTGATCGATGGCATCGACGGGATGCCAGCCCGCTTGTTCGAGGGCTTCGTGAGCGGCCACCAGGGCGAACTCGATGAAGCGATCCATCTTCTTGCGGTCCTTGGGCGCGATGAGGCGTTCCGGGTCGTAGCCGGCAATTCCATCCTCTTCGAGGGAAGGCACCTGCCCGCCAACGGCAACGCCGGTTCCTTCGACGATGTCATCGGACAGGTTGCGAATCCCGGAATACCCAGCCAGCAGGCGCTTCCACACCTCTTCCACGGCACAGCCCAGGGGGCCGACAATACCGACGCCGGTGACGACGATGCGTGTTTGATCTTGGCGATTTTTCATGAAGCCCTCTTCGTCTCAGGACGGATCTTGAACCAGATGGAATACATCGCCGGCAGGAACACCAGCGTCATGATGGTGCCGACGAACGTGCCGCCGATCAGCGTGTAGGCCAGCGTCCCCCAGAACACCGAATGGGTCAGCGGAATGAACGCGAGGATTGCCGCCAGTGCCGTCAGCAGCACCGGACGGGCCCGTTGCACCGTGGCCTCGATCACCGCGTGGAACGGATCGAGACCTTCCTTGGCGTTCTGATGAATCTGCCCGATCAGGATCAACGTATTGCGCATCAGAATGCCCGACAAGGCGATCAGGCCGACCAGCGCGTTGATACCAAACGGCTGGTTGAAGATCAGCAGCGTCGGCACCACGCCGATCAAACCCAGCGGTGCGGTGAGGAACACCATGATCATCGCCGAGACCGAACGGACTTGCAGGATGATGATCAGCAGCGTCATCGCGACCATGATCGGAACCAACGGGACGATGGCCTTGCCGGCCTTACCCGACTCTTCGATGGCCCCCGCTTGCTCGATCCGGTAGCCGCTGGGCAGCCTGTCGATAACCGGTTGCAGTTGCTTGAAAATAGCACTGGAAACGTCCGGCGGTTGCAGGCCTTCATCGATATCGCCGCGCACGGTCATGGTGGGTGTGCGATCACGACGGCGCAGGATCGGGTCCTCCATGCGCACATCCACCTCGCCGACCTGGGACAGCGGAATCCGCTGTCCCGTCGCGCCCACCAGGGTGAAGCCTTCTATCTTGGCGGGATCCAGACGAATGTCCCCGGCGGCGCGACCGACCACCTGCACCGAGCGGATGTCTTCGCGAACCGCCGTGATCGGCACTCCTGCAAGGAGGAACTGCAACTGCTGCGCGACCGCGTTGGAGGTCAGCCCCACGGCCTGCAAGCGGTCCTGATCCAAGTTGAAATGCAAGGTTGGCACCCGCGGCCCCCAGTCGGTGTTGACGGTCCGCATCAGCGGGCTCGCCTGCATGACGTCCTGGACCTGGCTGGCGATCTCGCGCAGTTTTGTCGGGTCAGGCCCCATCACGCGATAGGCCACCGGGAACGGCGAATACGGGCCGAACACCAGTTGGGTCACCCTCACGCGCGCTTCCGGTGCAAGCCCTTCGGCGACCGCTTCACGGAGACGGAACTTGAGGGCTTCGCGCGATTGCTGGCTGTCCGTCAGCACGACGATCTTGGCGAAAGACGGATCGGGCAGTTCCGGCGCCATCGCCAGGTAGAAACGCGGTGCGCCTTGGCCGATGTAGGCGGTAACGATCTTGGCCTCGTCCTGTTTTTGTAGCCAGGCTTCGACCTTGGCGACGGTGGCGCTGGTCTGCTCGATGGACGTGCCATAGGGCATTTGCACTTCCACCAGCACCTCTGGCCGATCCGAGGTGGGGAAGAACTGCTTCTTCACCAGGCTCATGCCGAGGATCGCCACCACGAATGTCGCGATCACGGTACCGGCCACCCACCATTTGCGCGCAATGACCCGCGTCAGTACCCGACGAAAGCGGTTGTAATGGCGGGTGTTGTAAATGGCCGCGTGGCCACCTTCGACCTGTTTGATGTCCGGCAACAGTTTCACGCCCAGGTACGGCGTGAACGCCACCGCGACCACCCAGGAAGCGATGAGGGCAATGCCAACGATCCAGAACATGTTGCTGGTGTATTCGCCAGCGGTCGATTGCGCGAAGCCGTTGGGCATGAAGCCGATGGCGGTCACCAGCGTGCCGGACAGCATCGGCGCAGCCGTATGACTCCAGGCATAGGCCGAGGCTTTGATCCGGTCGTAGCCCTCCTCCATTTTCACCACCATCATTTCGATAGCGATGATCGCATCGTCCACCAGCAGCCCGAGCGCGAGGATCAGCGAACCGAGGGTAATGCGGTCGAAGTTCTTGCCGGTGGCGGCCATGACCACGAACACCACGGCCAGCGTCAGCGGTACCGCCGCCGCGACCACCACACCGACGCGCCAGCCCATGCTGACAAAACACACGATCATCACCACCAACAGCGCGACGAAAAACTTGACCATGAACTCACCGACGGCCGAGTCGATGTTCACCGACTGGTCGGTGACCTTGCTCAGCGTCATGCCCAGCGGCATGCCCTCGTTGATCGAGTTCGTCTCAGCGTCCAGCGCTTTGCCCAGGTCCAGGCCATTCCAGCCCTCGCGCATGATCACACCCAACAACAGCGTCTCTTCGCCGTCGTTACGCACCAGGAATGTGGCCGGGTCTTCATAACCGCGCTCGACGGTCGCCACGTCCGAAAGCTTCAGCGAGCGTCCCAGGACTGAAATGGGCGTATCACGAATTTTCTGCAGCTTGTCGAAAGCACCATCCAGGCGCAGGAAGACCTGAGGCCCGGCGGTTTCGATCGAGCCGGCGGGCGTGAGCATGTTCTGGCTGTTCAGGGCGGCGAAAATCTCCTGGGGCGAAACGCCTAGCGTCGCCAGCCGATCATGGGAAAAAGACACGAAGATCCGTTCAGGCTGCTCGCCGATGATGTTGACCTTCTTCACGCCCGGAACATGCAGCAGCCGTTGGCGCAACGCCTCGGCGTCGCGGACCAGCAGTCGCTGCGGTTCGCCCTTGGCTTTAAGGGCAAACAAGGCAAAGGTCACATCGGAGAACTCATCGTTGACCATCGGCCCGATGACACCGGCCGGTAGCTTGACAGCCTCGTCGGCGAGCTTCTTGCGCGCCTGATAAAACTCTTCCTGCACCTGCGACGGCGGCGTGCGATCGACCAGCGATACCATGGTGAACGCCAGCCCCGGGCGGGTATAGGTTTCCGTGCGGTCGTACCACTTCAGTTCTTGCAGGCGTTTCTCCAAAGGCTCGGCGACCTGGTCCTGCATCTCTTGGGCCGTCGCGCCCGGCCAGGCGGTAATCACCGTCAGTTGCTTGACCGTGAACGGTGGATCCTCGGCGCGCCCAAGCTGGAAGAAGGCCAGGACGCCCGCGACAGCGATCAGGAACAGCAAGAACACGGTAATGGAGCGCTCGCGGACGGCGAGCGCCGAAAGGTTGAAGCTCATGGGCGGCTCCCCGCGACGTCCACATCGCCTGGCGGAGCCAGCCTCACCGCGTCTCCTTCACGCAACAGATGGGCGCCCAGCGCGACGATCCGCTCGCCCATTTTCAGGTCGCCCGAGACTTGCGCGGCATCGTCGCTCAAGGCGAGGACCTGGACGGGACGCCAGGTAACTGTCGCCGGCTCGGCGGCGATCACCCACACACCGGTGCCTTTGCCCGAGTCGAGAATGGCGGCAATCGGCACTTGCAGCGCTTGCCCTGCTTGAGCGCCCTCGGCGATCCGAAGCGTCACCGTCGAACCCAGCGGCGCGTTAGCCAGCGCGCCCTCCAGCACATACCGCGCCTCGAAAGTACGCGTCACCCGATCGGCCGAATCCGACAGCAGCCTCAGCTTGGCGCTCACCACCTGCCTGGCGTTGCCATAAAGCGTCGCCTGGGCGGTGGACCCTGCGGCCGGCCGCAGGGTCTCGGG
This sequence comes from Pseudomonas sp. SWRI154, assembly GCF_014268645.1. Taxonomy (NCBI): domain Bacteria; kingdom Pseudomonadati; phylum Pseudomonadota; class Gammaproteobacteria; order Pseudomonadales; family Pseudomonadaceae; genus Pseudomonas; species Pseudomonas sp. SWRI154. Next base: position 20,536 of record NZ_JABWQW010000005.1, on the reverse strand, counting down.
CAACTGCACGACGGCTTCGCGCTGTCCGGCCCGCGCGAGTCGGACCACAATTTGTCCAGGACTGACGACTTGCCCAGGCTCGGCGAGCGTTTCCATCACGACGCCGTCCGCATCGGCAAGCAGGACGGCGTAGCCGGAGGCATTGCGAGCCACGTCTGCCTGCGCTTGCGCGGCGCTGAGCTGCGCCTTGGCGGTATCGGCGGCGGCCTTGATCTGGTCGTACCCCGACGCGGAAATAGCGCCAGCGGCGACCAGGTCACGGTAGCGCGCCTCGTCATCAGCGGTCTGCTTGGCCCTGGCCCGAGCGGCGGCGACAGCCTCCTGTTGCGCCCGCGCCTGCAACCCCAAGTCGATCGGGTCGAGGCGCATGAGCGGCTGTCCCTTTTTTACACTCTGGCCGGTATCGACCAGACGCTCGAGCACCTTGCCCGCCACCCGGAAACCCAAGTCGCTCTGAACCCGTGCCGTGACGACACCGGAAAATGTACGAGAAGTCGCGGACGAGGCCTGGACTTCAGCAACCCTCACCAACGGCGCAAGCGTGCGCGGATCGTTCGCGGTAGATGACTCGCCACACGCCGTCAGGACGAGTGGCAACAAGCAAGCGGCAAGGGTGACGGATCGGTGCCGGAACATGGGGTCCCTTACTTGAACGAATAGGATGGGAATCGCATTCTCAGTCCAGTGACCATATCTGTCAATCGTCACAGCTTCTCGTAACTAGTTCTTTCACTTACCTTCGCCCCATAGCGCTCGACGATGAAATTACATTTTCCGCAAGCCAAGATAAGCCAGATTGACAGACAGTGACCACAACGTAATATGGTCACAACCCTCCGAGCCCAAGGAACCTCAATGCCACCCTTCCGTCCCATTGCCCTTTTGATGAGCGCCAGCTTGATGGCGGGTTGCGCGGTCGGCCCGGACTACCAGCGTCCCGAGGCCCCGCTTTCGAGTCGGTACTTGGGCCAGTCTTCGGCCGAACAGTCTTCGGTCGAACAGAGCTCCGCGAGCACACAGGCCAACCGGACCGCCTGGTGGGAAGGCTTTGGTGATCCCACGCTCAACGGACTGGTCGTCCAGGCTCTTGAACAGAACCTGGACCTGGCACAGGCCTCGGCGCGACTCACGCAGGCACGGGCGGGCCTCGGCGCCGCCAACGCCGCTTTGCTACCGTCGGGAAACATCAGCGGCCAAGCCGCGCGCGCTTATCAGTCGGTGGAAACACCGCTCGGCCAAGTGTTGGACTCAACGCCCGGTTACGACCGGTACGCAAGTTCCTACGAACTCAACCTCGGCGCCAGTTGGGAGGTTGACGCCTTCGGCGGCCTGCGACGCGGACGCGAAGCGGCATTGGCCGATTACCAGGCGTCCGAGGCGGGCGTCGCCGCCACGCGACTCGCCATTGCCGCGCAAATTGCCGACACCTACATCACCGTGCGCGGATTGCAGAACCGATTGGACATCGCGAACCGTCAAGTCAGAACGCAGCAAGACCTGCTGGAAAAAGTCCAGTTGCTCTATAACAAGGGCGTTGCCGCCAGCTATCAGGTCCGACAGACCGAAGGGCAACTGGCACAGGTGCAGGCCACGGTTCCGGTATTGCAGACTGGGCTCGATGTGGCCATGAACGCCGTCGATGTCCTGCTCGGCACGCCGCCAGGCACCCATCGCCCGCAATTGGCTGCACGACGAGATATTCCTCTTGCCCCACAGCTAACGGCAACGGGAACACCGGCCGACCTGCTGCGGCGCAGGCCCGACCTGATGGTCGCGGAGCGGCGCCTCGCGGCGTCCAATGCACGAATCGGCGAGGCCGTCGCCGAGTACTATCCGAAGTTCTCCCTCAGCGCCTTGCTCGGCAGCGCCACGGCGGTGTCCGGCGGTAATCTTTTCAGCAGCGGCGCCAGCCAGTCGGCGGGTGTGTTGGGCCTTCGCTGGAGGCTTTTCGATTTCGGCCGAATCAACGCCCAGATCGATCAGGCGAAAGGCCAGGAGGCCGAAGCGCTGGCCGCTTATCGCCAGTCTGTATTGCGCGCCACCGAAGAAGTCGAAAATGCATTCAGCGCCTTGGTCAACCGGGAAACCCAGGCGACCACCCTCGCCCAGGGCGAAACGGCATTGACCCAGGCCCGGCAGTCATCGTTCGTTGCCTATCAGAAAGGCACCGCCAGCCTGATCGATGTGCTCAACGCCGACGACACGCTGCTGCGCACTTCCGATGCTCATGCCCAGGCGCGCACGGAGTCGGCACGGGCGACGGTCGCGGCATTTCGAGCGCTGGGTGGTGGCTGGCAACCGCCTGAAGAGCTACCCGTAGCGACAAGGTGATTGTTTTCCAGAACAGTCACTTTTCCGCGACGTGAGCGTCCCTTCAACCAACGCTCAGGGCATCAGGCTGCGCAGGATGAGATTGGAGGTGAGCGTTGGGGCTTGCTCGACGAAATCGAGGTTGTATTGCAGCAGCAGCGGATTGACGAATGGCCGCAGGGCCAGGTGAATGGCGTCTACGGTTTCGTCCAGCGGCGTCTTGCGCTCGAACTCGCCAAGCTCGCGCCCTTCGCGGACGATCTGCAGCACGAAGCTCTTGATCTGCGCGTTGTAGACCTGCGAACTGGGCCAGTGCTCCGAGGCCGAAAACGCCGCGATGTCATAAAGTTTGCGGTCGTTGAAGAACAGGTCCACGCCAGTGGCCACCACGGTCTTGACCAGCCGACGAAAACGCTCCGTTGCTGACAGGCCCTCTTCGTTGATGGCCTTCTCGACGGCCGCAACGATAGTCGACAGGCAATTGGCACAGATGGCTTCGCCGATCGCCTGCTTGGAATCGAAGAATTTGTAGATGTACGCCTTGGAAAAGCCGATGGCCTTGGCCAGGTCGGAAACCGTGGTCTTGCCATAACCATACTGGCTGAAATGTTCATTGGCTGCCGCGACGATCTGATCTCGAATGTCGTGATCGACTGGGCCGCGAGCGCCGGGCGAGGTAACTGATGGCTGGTTCATGGGGGCAGCTTACGCATCCGAAAGCGGGTTGACAACGCATGACCCGATCGTAATACAGTCACCCATTATCCAATCACTTCGGCATACACCGACCTGTCGACATTGCCGCCCGACAGGATTACCCCGACGTTTTTCCCCTTCATCAACCCACGCTCCTGGATAAGTGCCGCCAAAGCCGCAGCGCCGGCCCCCTCTGCCAGGTTATGGGTATCGGTGTAATAGACCCGCATCGCCTCGGCAATCTCCTGATCGCTGACCGCTACGATCCGTGCCGCCCCGGCGCGATAGATGGCGAAAGCCTCGGGAATTGGTTTGCGCACCGCAAGGCCGTCGGCGAAGGTGTTGGCAGAGGCGGTTTCGCAGATTGTGCCCGCCTCGAACGATCGTTTCGCCGCCGTAGCCTCGGTGGACACGACGCCCACCACCTGCGTATTCAGGCCCAAGGCGTCACGAGCGGCGATCACCGCGCAGATGCCCGAGCCGCAGCCAATGGGCACGTAGACGGTGTCCAGGTCTGCCACAGCCTTGAACAACTCAAGGGCATAGGTGGCGACCCCTTTGACCAACTCGGTGTGAAATGGCGGCACGAGATACAAGCCCTGTGCCTGCGCCAGGCGTGCTGCTTCTTCACGGGCCTCATCGAAATCGCGACCATATTCGATCACCTCGCCACCGAAGCCGCGCATGGCGTTGTTTTTCTCCTCCGAGTTGCCTTGCGGCACCACGATCAACGCCTTCAGCCCCGTCGCGCTGGCTGCCAGCGCCAGGCTCTGGCCATGATTGCCCCGAGTGGCGGTGACGATACCGTTCACCTCCGGGCGCTCACGCTTGAGCCAATGCATGAAGGTGATACCGCCGCGCACCTTGAAAGCGCCCGTGGGGGTATGGTTTTCATGCTTGACCCAGACCGTGCAACCCAGCCGTTGCGCCAGCAAGGGCCAGGCGTATTGGGCCGTGGCGGGCATGACTTGGTAGACCTGGCGGGCGGCTTGTTCAATTTCGTCATGAGTCAGTGCGTACATGGTGGACCTCCTGGGGTTTCGCCGAGTCTAGCCAGCGACACCGAATCCGGGCTTTCAAAAAACTGACCTGACTTTTGCGGCGCTGCTTCACTACTATGAGCACCATGAGCCATCGAAACCGCACGCCGTTGCCGCGCCCGACTGAATCGATCCGTCGTATCGAGGTCGGCCCTTGGGCAATCGAATTGCTTCCCGGCTGCGCCTATGCCGCCCGCTACATCGCGACCCAGGCGGCGATCGGCTTTGCCTTCGACAGCCAGCGAGGCGTGCATGCCATCGGCAGCGACCGGATACAGCCTTTCTTTGCCATGCCCAACGGCCTGGCGTTCATCCCGGCCCAGTGTGACGTCTATTCGGAGTCTTCCCTGGGCGGCGAGTATCTGCGAGTGCTGCGTACCGACGGGCAGGCGTTGGCGGGAGACCGCGCCTTCAACAATCACCTCGCCCCCCGTGCCATCGCCCTCGCCCAACACATGCGGCGCGCGCTGCTGCACGGCTCGATGGACGACGATTGGGAGGCTTGGGCGCTGGCGTTGGCTGAATGCGCGGCGCCTGGAAAACGCTCGCCAGCAACGCTCCAAGGTTCGATGACCGACAGCCGGATGCGCCTGCTGGATGAGTTCATCGATGCGGGCCTCGACCAACCGCTGGGCGTGCCGGCGATGGCGCAACTGCTGGGACTGTCCGAAGGCTATTTCATGCGGGCCTTCAAGCACGCCACGGGCCAAAGCCCCCATGGCTACCTGATCGATCGGCGTCTGGCCAAGGCCCGGGCATTGATACGCGACACATCAACTACACTGACGCAAATCGCCCTCGCGTGCGGCTTCAGCTCACAGGCGCACATGACGACGACGTTCAAGCAGCGCCTTGGGGTGAGTCCGGCGCAGTTGCGCCAGATGACGAAGTGCATTTGACGTCCTTGACTTAATGGTCCAGTTTTTAAAAGACAGGACGTCATGCCTGATACCCCATTCGTTAATCAGAGGGCCTCAGCTGCCTATGAACGATCTACGAAACACCTCCCCCGCCATTGAACCGCTTTGGGCTTTCCAGTGCCGCTGATTCCCCTGGTCGTGTGTGACGACTCCACCATGGCGCGCAAGCAAGTATTGCGTGCGCTGCCGTCAGATTGGCCGGTATCGATCACCGAGGCCGCCAACGGTCGTCAAGCGATGGAAGCCATCCGCCAAGGCCTGGGGCAGGTCGTGTTGCTCGACCTGACCATGCCGGAGATGGACGGTTACCAAGTCTTGAGCGCCTTGCGGGCCGAAGGGCTGAACGCGCAAGTCATCGTGATTTCCGGTGACGTGCAGGATGAGGCGGTGCGCCGCGTGCTTGAACTGGGTGCGCTGGCGTTCCTGAAAAAACCGTTCGATGAAAAAGAGCTGCGCCAGACACTTACCCGAGTGGGGCTACTGACCCAACCCGGCAAGGCGCCGCCGCAGAGTCGAGCGGCACCGGACGCGGCCATCAGCTTTCAGGATGCATTTCGCGAGACGGTCAACGTTGCCATCGGCCAGGCAGCGGCCCTGATCGCACAAGTGCTGGGCGTCTTCGTGCAACTGCCGGTGCCGAACGTGAACATCCTCGAAGTCGGCGAATTGCACATGGCGTTGAACGACGTCGGCAGCTCCCAGCAGCTCACTGCCATCTGCCAGGGGTTTATCGGCGGCGGCATCGCCGGCGAAGCCCTGTTGATCTTCCACGACTCCGAGATCGCTGACATTGGGCACTTGATGCATCGCGAGAGCGCTGATTATTCGGACCTGGAAATGCTCGTGGACCTTTCCAGCATCCTGATCGGCGCTTGCCTGAGCAGCATCGCCGAGCAAATCGACGTGGTGTTCTCCCAAGGCCATCCGCAGATTCTCGGGCAACACGCGGCCATCGAGGAACTGATCCGCGCCAACCGCACACACTGGAAAAAGACCCTGGCGGTGGAAATCAGCTACAGCCTGGAAGGGCAGAATATTCGCTTCGACCTGTTGCTGCTGTTCACGGAAGACTCCATCGAACGGTTGAACCACAAACTCGCCTACCTGATGAACTGAGCCCATGACCGAATCCATTGATCTGAACGAATTCCACTGGTTGCTGGCCATCGTTCAGAGTATCGACGTCGGCGTGGTGGTGCTCGACCGCGGGTACAAAGTGCAGGTCTGGAACACCTTCATGGAGAACCGCTCCGGGTTCCAGCCCAAGGACGCCCAGAATCAGAACTTCTTCAATCTGTTCCCCGAGATCGATCGCCAATGGTTCACCCGCAAGGTCGAGAGCGTCGCGACCCTCGGCACGCCCGCGTTCACGGTCTGGGAGCAGCGCCCTTACCTGATGCGGTTCAAGAGCTACCAGCCGATCACCGGCCAGGAAGAGTTCATGTACCAGAACACCACGTTGTTGCCGCTGCGCTCGCCCGACAACCGCATCAACCATATCTGCCTGGTGATCTATGACGTCACCGACGTCGCCACCAACCGGCACCAGATCCAGGCCGCCAACGCACAGCTGCAACTGCTCTCCAGCACCGATCGCCTGACGGGGCTGTACAACCGCGGTCATTGGGAAGGCAGCCTGAAATCCGCCTATGCCCGGCATCAGCGCTACGGCAATGCGTTGAGCCTGGTGATGCTCGATATCGACCACTTCAAGCGAGTCAACGACACCTACGGCCACCAGGCGGGTGACAAGGTCATCGAGAACGTCGCAAGGCTCCTACATGAGCATGTGCGTGAGTCCGACGTGGCCGGGCGTTATGGCGGCGAAGAGTTCGGCGTCGTGCTTTCAGACACCGACAAGGACGGCGCGCGGGTGTTCGCCGAGCGCCTGCGCAAAGCCGTCGAGGAACTGCTGGTGCAATACAACGGCCAGGACATCCGTTTCACCATCAGCCTGGGGGTCGCCGACCTGAGCGAGCCCTCCAATGACCACGCCGAGCTGATCGCCCGGGCCGACCAGGCGTTGTATACCTCGAAGAAGACCGGACGCAATCGGGTGACGGTCTTCGGCTAGACAACGCCCACCTTCCGACACTGGTCAGTCCAATCCAGTTTTTTATGGATTGGTCTTGCCAATATTTTTCCCCGCGTGTAGTTTCGAGCCAATATCAGCGGCGCAGGTCACTGCGCGCGCACAACAAAAAAGACAGCCTCGGTCCCGGCAGCCGTGCGCTCACAACCCTCCTCGCCTGCAAGCCCGCGGCCTGCACGCTCGCTAAAGGAGCATCGATATGCTGACTGTCATCTGTAACGAACCCGGCTCGCTAACCGCCATCGAACGTGAAAAACCCTTCAGGAAACCCGGCGAAATCCTCATCCGGGTCAAGCGCGTCGGTGTCTGTGGCACCGACCTGCACATTTTTACCGGCAATCAACCGTTCCTCGAATACCCGCGCGTCATGGGCCACGAGTTTTCGGGAATAGTGGAAGGCACGGACGGAGCCAGCGACCTGGCGGTGGGCGACGTCGTCTACGTGATGCCTTATCTGTCCTGCGGAAACTGCATTGCCTGCCGCCAGGGCAAGACCAACTGCTGCACCCGTATCCAGGTGCTGGGAGTCCACTGCGACGGCGCGTTCACCCAATACCTGAGCGTCCCCGAGGAATTCGTTCACAAGGCCGTGGGAATTTCCCTCGACCAGGCGGCGATGATCGAATTCCTTTCGATCGGCGCTCACGCCGTGCGGCGGTCGAACGTCCAGCCGGACACGCACGCCTTGGTGGTCGGCACCGGCCCGATCGGCATGGCGGCGGCGATCTTTGCCAGCCTGCGCGGGGCGAAAGTGACGGTCCTGGATACGCGCAAGGATCGCCTGTCGTTCTGCGAGCAGCACTTGAACATCCATGCGGCCGTCCACATTGGCGAAGGCGACAGGCAGGCCTTGGCGGAGCTGACCGGAGGTGATTTTTTCGACGTGGTGTTCGACGCAACCGGCAATGCCCGGGCCATGGAGCGCGGGTTCGAGTTCATCGCTCATGGCGGCACCTACGTGATGATTTCAGTGGTGCGGGACTCCATCACCTTCTCCGACCCCGAATTCCACAAGCGCGAGGCCACGCTGATGGGCAGCCGTAACGCCACCCACGAAGACTTCCAGCACGTCGAACGATGCTTGCGCGATGGATTGATTCCAGATGCAGCCCTGAACACCCACCGACTGACGCTGGGCGACGTGGCCCATTCCTTTTCCACATTGCTCGACCCCAGCCAGGGCGTCGTCAAGGCAATCATTGAGTGCTAGGAATCGGAGGACGTGCCATGAACCCACCCTCTTCTTTGCTTGTGCTGACACCAGGAGATGATGTCGCGGTGGCCCGGGGCGATATCGCCGAAGGCCAACGCCTCGGCGCCGACGGCCTCACCCTGGTCGCCCGGCAACCGGTTCCGTCCGGCCACAAGATTGCCCTGCGCAGGGTATTGGCCGGCCAGCAAGTGCTCAAGTACGGGCAAACCATCGGCCAGGCGACCCTGGACATCGAGCCCGGTGATCACGTACACGTACACAACCTGCAGATGCCCGCCACCAACGCCGGGCATACCGTACAAAACACCTACGTGCCCACCCTGCCCGGCGAAAACCCCGCAACCTTCCAAGGTTACGTGCGGGACGATGGCCGCGTCGGTACGCGCAATTACATCGGCGTGATTTCCAGCGTCAACTGCTCGGCAACCGTCTGTAAGCACATCGCCAACGCGTTCTCTTCCGAGCGCCTGAAAGACTTCCCCAACGTCGATGGCGTCGTTGCGATCACCCATGGCAGCGGCTGCGGCATGGGGGCCAAAGGCGAAGGCATCGACATTCTCAAGCGAACCTTGCGCGGTTATGCCGATCACGCCAATTTCGCCGGCGTGCTGTTGGTCGGACTGGGGTGCGAAGTCAACCAGCTCACGCCATTGATGAACGAACTGGGGGATCGTTGTCCGGAACTAAAGGCCAGCCTGATCATCCAGGACGAAGGCGGGACTCGCGAAGCGGTGCGACAGGGCATCGCCCATATCGACGCGATGCTGCCCATCATCAGCCAGTACCGAAGGACGACCGTTTCCGTCCGCCACCTGTGCGTGGGTTTGCAATGCGGCGGCTCGGATGGTTATTCAGGCATCACGGCGAATCCGGCACTCGGCGCGGCCGTGGACTTGCTGGTGCAACAGGGCGGCACGGCGATCCTTTCGGAAACGCCGGAGATCTACGGGGCCGAGCACTTGCTGACGGCACGCGCCGCATCCGCCGACATCGCGACAAAGCTGATGGAGCGGATCCGCTGGTGGGAAACCTACGTGCACCACAACGACGGCGACATGAACAACAATCCTTCGCCGGGCAACAAGGCCGGAGGCATCACCACCATTCTGGAAAAATCCCTGGGTGCCGTGGCGAAAGCCGGTTCGACCGGGCTGATGGGCGTCTATCACTACGCCGAGAAAATCGATGCCCAAGGCCTGGTGTTCATGGACACGCCCGGCTACGACCCGGTGTCCGCAACCGGCCAGGTGGCGGGCGGCGCGAATCTCATCTGTTTCACCACCGGTCGCGGCTCGACCTACGGCTGCAAGCCCACGCCTTCTTTGAAAATCGCGACCAACACCCGCCTGTTCCAACGCATGGCGCTTGATATGGACTTCAACGCTGGCGGCATCGCCGATGGCCTCGAGTCCGTGGCGCAGGCAGGTGAACGGTTGTTTCGAATGATGCTGGAAACCGCTTCCGGCCGCCGTACCTGCAGCGAGGAAAACGGCCTGGGCGACAACGAATTCCTGCCCTGGCAGATCGGCGCGGTGATGTGAATGACCAGGCAGACAAACTCACGCCAAGCAAGCCTATGGTAGCCTTTGCGGACTATCCGATGGACACCAGCCCATGGCCTCACCGATCAACACCGCCGAACGAAAGCCGTATCAGAAAATCGCCGATCAACTGCGCAATTACATCGCCCAAGGGGATTTCAAAACGGGCTCCAGGCTTCCACCCGAACGTGATCTGACCCAGCTGCTGGGGGTTTCCAGACCCTCGCTGCGCGAGGCGCTGATCGCCCTTGAGATAGACGGTGAAATTGAGATCAAGATGGGCTCCGGCGTGTACGTGCGAGCCAGGCCCGAGCGCGGAAAAAACCGCAGCACGACCTTGGGCGAGAGCCCCTCGGAACTGATGCAGGCGCGCGCCCTGATCGAAGGCGAATCGGTAGTCCTGGCGTGCCTGCATGGCAAGAAAAGCGACTATCGCTACCTACAGGCGTGCATCGACGCCATGCGCGCCAGCATCGCCAACGGCCAGCCGCCGCTGGAGGATGACCGTAGATTCCATCATCACCTGGCCAAAATGAGCGGCAACTCCGCCTTGGTTCGAATCATCACGGCCCTGTTCGATGAACGACACACGCCGATTTCGGCCCACCTGAGCAAACACTCGGAAAACACCCAGACATGGGAAGCCGCGGTCGCCGAGCACGAGGCGATCCTGCACGCCCTCGCCAACAAGGACGTGTTCGGCGCCCAAACCTCGATGCGCCAGCATCTGAACCGCTCGGAAAATCGCTGGCTACAAGCGCTGGGGCCGGAAGACACACACGTCTGAACCGAGGGGCTTTTGTGGCGAGGGAGCTTGCTCCCGCTGGGTCGCGCAGCGACCCCCAACCAGACAACTCGGTGTGCCAGTAAGATCGGGATCGTTGCTTTTGGGGCTGCTGCGCAGCCCAGCGGGAGCAAGCTCCCTCGCCACGGTTTTAGTGGTGACTGAAGGATCGGGTGGATCAATCTTGTGGGCCTGCTGGCGTTTCCCGACCTTTCACCTCGATAGACGCCGCTACCGCTTTTGTGGCGAGGGAGCTTGCTCCCGCTGGGTCGCGCAGCGACCCCTGGCAGATTGAATGCGATCCGCCTGAGGCACCGAGGCGCCGGGGTTTAGGGCTGCTGCGCAGCCCAGCGGGAGCAAGCTCCCTCGCCACGGGTGTTAAACATGTCCCCGACTAATTATTCCTGGCTAACCCAACTGTCGACGCACGGCCAGTTCTACGCCGCGGATTTCCGCCAGGCCTTTGAGGCGGCCGATCAATGAATAGCCGGGGTTGCTTTTGCGTTGTTGGTCGTCGAGCAGTTGATGGCCATGGTCCGGGCGCAGCGGCAAGCGTGGGCCGCCTTCGCGCTCGCGCCGGCGCTCTTCAGCCATCAAGGCACTGATGACCCCTACCATGTCGACGTCGCCATCCAGGTGATGGGCTTCATGGAAGCTGCGCGGGTCGGCTTCCCGGCGGGTCGAGCGCAGGTGGGTGAAGTAGATGTATGGCGCAAACTGCTTGGCCATCGCCACCAGGTCGTTGTCTTCGCGCACGCCATAGGAACCGGTGCAGAACGTCAGGCCGTTGGCCGGGCTTGGCGCGGCGTCCAGCAGCCACTGGGCGTCTGCGGCAGTCGAGAGGATGCGCGGCAAGCCGAGCAGCGACCGGGGTGGATCGTCCGGGTGGATCGCCATGCGCACGCCCACCTCTTCCGCGACCGGGATCACCGCCCGCAGGAAATACTCCAGGTGCTCACGCAACTTGCCTTCGTCGATGTCGGCGTAGGTGCGCAGCAAGTCCCGGAAGTTATCCAGGCTGTAATGTTCCTCGGCGCCGGGCAAACCGGCGATCAGCGTGTTGACCAAGGTTTCGCGCTCAATTGGCGTCAGTTGTTCGGAGTACGCCTTAGCCTGCTGGATATCCTCGGCACTGTACTCGGCCTGCGCACCCGGGCGCTGGAGGATGAACAGATCGAAGGCGGCGAACGCGGTCTGATCGAAACGCAATGCCCAGCCGCCATCCGCCAGCTCATGGAAAAGGTCGGTACGGGTCCAGTCCAACACCGGCATGAAGTTGTAGCAGACGATATCGATGCCGCAGCTCGCCAGGTTGCGCACGCTTTGCTGGTAGTTGGCGATGTACTCGTCGCGCCGCCCACAGCCACGCTTGATGTCTTCGTGCACCGGAATGCTTTCCACCACTGACCAGCTCAAGCCGGCCGCTTCGATCATCTGCTTGCGCGCCGCGATAGCCTCCACCGGCCACACTTGGCCATTAGGAATTTCGTGCAACGCGGTGACGATGCCGGTCGCACCGGTCTGGCGAACGTCCGCCAGGGAAATCGGGTCTTTGGGGCCAAACCAACGCCATGTCTGTTCCATGTTGTTTTCCTTTTTGTCAGTTAGGTATGGCAAAGCTGTGCAACAGGCTATCGACGCCGTCTCGGGCCAAGGCGCCGTAGGCGCGGTGTACCGCCTCGCGAAACGCCGGGCGATCCATCAGCGCTGGCGGGAAGACTTCGTCCAGGGCAAGAAAAGCGTCCACCCGCGCTGCGCCGTCGAACCGTCCGGCAAGATCGGCAAAGATCGCGCTCAAAGGATCGTCGACCACGTGCGCCGCACGACCGGGCAACGGCTGCGTGCAGTAGTGAATCCACGCCGCGACGCCCAGCGCAGTGCAGTCGATGCCGCGCCCCTGGTCGAGCAACTGCTGCGCACCGAGCAACCAGCGTTGCGGCAGTTTCTGCGAACCGTCCATGGCAATCTGGCGCAGGCGATGTTGCAGGCTGTCGTTGGCAAAACGCGCCAGCAGGTCGTTGGCATACACCGAAAGATCGATGCCTGCCGGCATGTCCAGGGTCGGCGCGGCTTCCTCGGCCATGTAGCGTCCGATCAGGCGCGCCAACCGCCCATCACTGACAGCTTCGAAGACCGATTCATGGCCCGCCAGCAGCCCCACGTAGGCCAACAACGAATGGCTGCCATTGAGCATGCGCAGTTTCATCGTTTCGAACGGGCGCACGTCGTCGACCATCTGCACGCCGTCGACTTCCCAGTCTGGACGGCCGAGGGGGAAATTGTCTTCGATCACCCACTGGCTGAAGCTTTCACAGACCACCGCCGCACGATCGTCGCAGTCCAGTTGTTGCTCCAGCCGACGGAAGGATTCGTCGTCCATGGCCGGCACGATGCGGTCGACCATGCAGCTGGGGAACGCGACTTCTTGCTCGACCCATTGCGCCAACGCTTGATCTTGCGGCGCCGCCAACGCGCTGACCGCCTGACGGGTGCGCTGGCCGTTGTCGGGCATGTTGTCGCAGCACAACACGGTGAAGGCTGGAACGCCGGCGGCGCGACGGCGACGCAACGCCTCCAGGACAATGCCGGGAGCCGAACGCGGCGCGTGGGGGTATTCGATGTCATGGGCAATCAATGGATCTTCGCTGCGCAATTGCCCGGAGGACGGACTCAAGCAGTAGCCTTTTTCAGTGACCGTAAGCGTGACAATCCGCGTTTGCGGCGCGGCCATGCGCTGCAACAGTTGCTCCAGCTCATTGGCGCCAGCGCCGGCATACAAGGCTTCGCGCAGTACGTTGATTTCCCGCAGCGCCACCTGCTCGCTGTCAGGGTACTCCGCCACATGGTAGCGGCCTTGCTGGTCGCGCAACTGCTCGACCAAGGTGCGGTTGGAGCGAATGTTGGCACTGCACAGCCCCCACTCGCTCGTGCCGTGGCGATTGAGATGGCGTTGCAGGTACACCGCCTGATGAGCCCGGTGGAAGGCTCCCAGGCCCAGGTGCACGATCCCGATTTCACTGGGCTGGCCCGTGGCGGGGATCCGTTGGATGAGCGACATGGGCGTCCTCCTTTCAGGGATGATTCAGCGCTGGGCGTGGCTGGGCGCCGCCGTCGGCCTGCGGTGCGACACCCGCCACCGCCAGCGGCTTGACGTAACGCGCCACGCACAGTGCACCGATGATCGTCAGCAAGCCCGCCAGCAGGAAAGCACTGGTGAACGAGCCGGTGAATTGCACGATGAATCCGGTCAGGGTCGGCCCGATGATCCCCGAGGTATTGGCCAGGAAATGCATGAAGCCGCTGACCCCGCCTACCCGCGCCGCAGGCACGGTGTCCTGGATGATCGCCCAGTAGATCGCCCCGGTGAGATAGAGGAAAAACACCGCCAAGGCCACCAGGATAACGGCCGGGTACAAGGTCTTCACCACCCCGGCGACGCCGATGCAGCCGGCGCAGGCCAGCAGGCACGTCACCAGCACTACCTTGCGCGAGAACATGATCCGCCCGGTCTTCTTGAACACGAAGTCGGAAATGAACCCACCCAATGCCAACCCCAGGAAACCCAGCAGCCAAGGAATGACCGTGGCGATACTCATGTCCTTGACGTTCAGGCCATGGGCCATGGTCAGGTAGCTGGGGAACCAGGTCAGGAAGAAAAACAGCGTGTAGTTATAGGAAAAGAACGCCAGGGAAGTGAACAGCACCGTCGGCTGCTTGAGGTAGAACCGCAGCGGGAACACCGGTTGCGACGCCAGCTCGCTCTGACCCTCGGCCCGCAGGATGTCCTCGGCGCCCTCGCCTTCAGGCTTCTCCTTGACGAACTTGTACCAGACCGCCGCCCAGATCAGGCCGACCAACATAATGATGATGAACGATACTTTCCAACCGTAGGTGACAGCGATAAAGCCCACCACCGGGCCGGAGATCGCCCCGCCCAGCGGCGTGCCGGACATCGAGGCACCCAGGGCTCGAGCCCTACGCTTGGGGGTGTACCAGTTGTTGACCATTTTGCTGGTGGTGACGCTCAGCGGGCCTTCGCCCATGCCGAACAGGATCCGGATGAGCACCAGCGAAGCAAAGCCCACCGTCAGCACCGTGAGACCGCTGAACAACGACCACAAGACCATGGCCAGCAACAACGTGGTCTTGGCGCCGTAACGGTCGGCGGCCCAGCCACCAATGAAGTTGAAGGCGGCATAACCGACGAAGAAGCTGCTGAAGATCATGCCCATCTCACCCGTGCTCAGACCGTAGTCCTTCTGGATGAAAGGCGCCGCCACAGACAATGCCGACCGGTCGAGGTAGTTGATGACCCCGGCCAGGAACAGCATGATGATGATTAAGCTACGTCCTTGACCAAACATGGTGGAACCTCCCGCTTGTTGTGTTTATTCGGTGAGGATGCCTATGACAGGCACGATGAAACGGTGGTACAGACGGCTCAGTGATGGGCGTTCGTCAGCTCCACCAGCACTTTTCGGGTTTGCTCGGGGTGCTTCTCGATCAGATCGATGGCGCCGGGCATCTCGTCGAAGCTGACGCGATGGCTGATCAGGTCCTGGACCTGCAACTTGCCGCTGGCGATCAGTTCGATCACCTGGGGAAACTTGCGGTTGTTGAGGCGCGAACCGACCAAGGTGAGTTCCTTCTTGATCATTTCCAGCTGCACAAGATCGCTGGGCGTGGCATTGAAGCCGAGCAGCCCGATGCGCCCGGCCGGCGAGGCCAGGCGCACCATCTGCGGCATCAGTGCCGGAATGCAGGCGGCATCGACGATCAATGGCACGCCCTCGCCTTCGGTCAGTTCGCGCATGACGGCCTCGACATCCACTTGCTGGCCGTTGAGGGTCCGGCTGGCGCCCAATGCCCGCGCCGTTTCCAGGCGACTGTCGATCACGTCGGTGACGGTGATGTCGGTCAATCCCAGCGCCCGTGCCATTTGCACCAGAGTCAGGCCGATCACCCCGGCGCCGTAGATCAACACGCTGTCGCCCGGATGGGGCTGCATGCGGTCGAGCACGTTCAACGCAATGGAGTAAGGCTCGACCAGGGCGCCATGGCTCAGGGACATCGAATCGGGCAAGCGGTGGGCGTTCTCGGCTGGCACGCAGACCTGCTCGCTGAAGCCGCCATCGCGATGCACGCCGATCACTTGCAGCCGAGTGCAGACATTGGGCCGGCCAATGCGACAGGGATAGCAGCTCCCGCAACTGATCACCGGATCGATGCACACCCGGTCGCCGACTTGAAGGTGCTCGACACCTTCACCGACCTGCCGGATCAACCCGGAGAATTCATGGCCGGTGACGCGAGGGAAACGCACGAAGGCGTTCTGCCCATGAATGATGTGCATGTCCGAACCACAAATGCCGGCATAAGCGACATCGACCTGGACCTCGCCATGGGCGACCTCCGGCCGGTCGACCTGGGCCAGCCCGAACTCGAAGGGTGCTCTTACCTGGAACGCTTTCATCGGTCACTCCTGACGGGGCCTTCGCCCCGTGTCCTCAAATGGTTGGAACCGTTTCACCAATGCCAGAGCGTGCCGTCTTCAAGACGGTTGACCGGCAGGCTTGCGCGCTTGTAAGGGTATTGGCGGGCGAGCTCTTCATCGATATCGACGCCGTGCCCCGGTGCTTCGCCCGGCGTGAAGTGGCCGTCCTCGAAGCGATAGGCATGGGGAAAGACTTCATCGATGCGCTCTTCGTGAGGCATGTGTTCCTGGATGCCAAAGTTCGGCACCCAGGTATCGAAATGCAGCGCCGCGCCCATGCACACCGGTGACAGGTCGGTGGCGCCGTGAAAGCCCGTGCGTACCTGGAACAGCGCGGCGAAATCGGCAATGCGCCGCACGTGGGTAATGCCGCCGGCATGCACCAGCGTCGTGCGGATGTAGTCGATCAACTGTTCCTGGATCAACTCTCGGCAGTCATGAATGGAGTTGAACACCTCGCCGACGGCCAGCGGCGTGGTGGTGTGCTGGCGGATCAGGCGGAAACTCTGCTGGTTTTCCGCCGGTGTGCAGTCTTCCAGCCAGAACAGGTTGTACGGTTCCACGGCCTTGCCCAGGCGCCCGGCCTCGATGGGCGTCAGGCGATGGTGAACGTCGTGGAGAATGTGCAGGTCGTCGCCAAAGCGTTCGCGCACGGCGGCAAACAGCTTGGGCACGTAGTTGAGGTATTTGGCGGTGTCCCAGACGTGTTCGGCGGGCAAGTCACTGTCGGCCGGCTCATAGCGCTCGCCGCTGCGCTTGGCGACGCCGTAGGTGGTGGCAATGCCGGGCACGCCGCATTGCACCCGCACGGCTTTATAGCCGAGTTCGACGTGACGGGCGACTTCGTCCAGGCAGCCTTCGATGTCCTTGCCAGTGGCGTGCCCGTAGACCATCACCCGCTCACGGCTCTTGCCACCGAGCAACTGATACAAGGGCATGTTCGCGGCCTTGGCCTTGATGTCCCAGAGTGCGACATCGACAGCGGCGATGGCGGTCATGGTCACCGGCCCGCGGCGCCAATACGCGCCGCGATACAGGTACTGCCAGATGTCCTCGATGCGGTGGGCGTCGCGGCCGATCAGCGCAGGCAGGACGTGCTCCTCCAGATAAGCGACCACCGCCAGTTCGCGGCCATTGAGCGTTGCATCGCCAATGCCGTAAATGCCTTCATCGGTGACGATTTTCAAGGTGACCAGGTTGCGGCCCGGGCAGGTAACGATGACGCGCGCTTCAACGATTTTCATAAAGTCAGACCTGTGCAACAGAAGGAAGTGAGGACGCACCCATGCTCGGCATGGCCGCCTGGGGAATCAGCGCACCTCGGTATTGGACGACCTGGGCCGCCAGGCGATGGCCCCAACGGGCAGCCTGCTCCGGATCGCCGCCGCGCAGGCGACAGGCCAGGTAGGCGGCGCTGAACGAATCACCGGCAGCGGTGGTGTCGACGACGCGGGAAACGGTTTGCGCGGGCACTTCGAAACGCCCGGCGGGGCATTGGATCAGGCAGCTGGCGGCGCCACGCTTGAGGACGACTTCACCGACGCCCGCTTGGGCGTAATCGATGAACAAGGCATCCGCGTCGCGATAACCGAACAAAAGGACATCGTCTTCCCAAGTGATCAGGGCCAGGTCGGTCAGGCGCAACAGATCGCGGTGGGCCTGCCGAGCCGTTTCGGGATCGGGCCATAGATGGGGACGGTAATTGTTGTCGAAGACGATGCACGTGCCGGCTCGGCGAGCTGCCTGCAAGGCTTGGATCAGGCGTGCACGCCCTTCTGGCATGAGGATCGCCAGGCTGATGCCGCTCAGGTAGACATAGTCGTAATCGGCCAGCGCATCGAGCATGGCCTCAGCCTCGGGGCCATCGAACATGCGCCGTGCCGCCGCTTCCCCACGCCAATAGAGAAAACGCCGCTCGCCCTGGGGATCGGTCTGGATGAAATAGAGCCCTGGCAGCGCGTCCTCGATCACCCGGACATGGCCGTCACCAACACCTTCGTCCAGCCAGGACCGGCGCATCGCGTCGCTGAACGCGTCACTGCCGACCGCCGTCAGGTAATCCACGCTGATCGTCGTCCGTGGGCTCAACCGTGCCAAATAGACTGCGGTGTTGAGCGTATCGCCACCGAACGTTTGCGTGATTGCCGCACCCGGCTCACCGCGCATCTCGATCATGCACTCACCCAGCAGCGCCACTTTCAACGGACGGTCGAAACGGCTTTGCGGGTCGTGGTTAAGCGTTACATCCATCATTACGCGCCTTTGTTGTTTTTAAAACGGCGTTTCATTTTTATCTCAAGGCCCGAGTCTAGTCAGATTTCTCGCCTCGTCAAGCAAAAATGAAACAGCGTTTTGTTCTGCTTGCGTATATCCTTGGGTTTTACTTTTACGTTGGAGCCTTCATGGACAACAGCGTCATCCCAAACAACGATCTGGTGTCGGCGGTCGGCCGGACCATGGCCGTGCTCGAAGCGCTGGCCGAACATCCGGAAGAAAGCGGCGTCTCGGAAATCGCCACCAAACTGGACATGTCCAAGGCCACGGTCTACCGCTTCTTGCAGTCGCTGAAGGCGCGTGGGTATGTGGTGCAGGATGCCGAAGATCGCTATCGCCTCAGCGTCCGGCTATTCGAACTGGGTGCCCAGGCCCTGCCCCACCTGGACATCGTTCGGGAAGCGGAACCGGGGATGCGCAGGATCAACGAGTTGACGGGCGAGACCGTCCACCTGGGGATTCTCGACGAAGGCAGCATCGTCTACGTGCACAAGATCGACTCCAAGTACAACCTGCGCATGTACTCGCGCATCGGCCGCCGGGCGCCGTTGTACTGCACGGGCATCGGCAAAGTGCTGATGGCCTGGCTCGAAGAAGACGAGTTGCTGGCGCACCTTGAGCAGGAAAGTTTCGAGCGTCGCACAGCCAATACCTTGACCACCGTCGAGGCGTATTTGCAGGAACTGGAAATCGTCCGCCAGCAAGGCTATGCCGAGGATCACGAAGAATTCGAAGACAACATGCGTTGCCTGGCGGCACCGATCCGCGACCGTTTTGGCCATGTGATCGGCGGGATGAGCGTTTCATTCCCGTGCTTTCGCTTCAGGGAAGAATTGAAGCAGGATTACGTCAAGCAGCTGATGCATGCCAGCCAACAGATTTCCAGTCAGTTGGGCTGGCATGGGCGGTAAGAGCAAACCTGTGGTGCAGCCCTCACCAAACGGCAAAACAGCAGTTGGTGGGGGATTTTCGGATTTAAGGATGGTTCCGTCAGCCAGATCAACAGCCTGAACACCCAGATCGCCACCGCCGCCGAACAACAGAGCGCGGTGACCGAGGAAATCCACCGCAGCATGGGGCAGATTCGGCATATGGTGGAGGAACTGGTGGAAAGTGGTCTGGCGAGTGAGAGCAACACGCGGCAGTTGTAGGAGGCCAATAGCCGGGTGAATGCGATCATGGGGCGGTTTAAGGTTCGGTGATGTACGCGCTTGCTGACAGCACTGTGGGATAAGAAAGCCTACTTTCTCATCCCACAGTGGTCGGGTGCATTCCGCTCGCGCTAGATATACGGAACGCTGCTTGAAAAACAGATGCGTCCCCTTCCCTGTTTTCCTTGGAATCATTCATTCTTCCCCTACCGAATGCGCGGTCCCTGCGCGGGCTCAAAACATCAAATCTGACGAATTCGAATATCGTCGATATCGACCGCCCCCCCCCCCCTGAGGTACAAACTTCGGATCGGTACAGTCACGTCGAATTCCTTAATGATATCCATCCAATAAGGCTGGTTGTTAGCATACAAGGTGAAATTATTGTGCGTCGACCCGTCCACGGCCAATGTTAAACCAGCCAAACCCCCGACGACCCCTACCAAGCCGCGCACCCGCAAAGTAAGCTCATAACGTCCAAGCGTAAACGGCAGGTTTACAAATATCTGTGGTGTAGGCGCTCCACTAGAATAATAAAGGTGACAATAGTAATTGCCGGGCTCCGTTCTGATTGATACGCCTCCGCCAGTCTGCCAGCCGTTCATATCTCCATTGGTAAATGGGGTATAGTGATCGATAGGAAGGATCACCGTGAACGTGCGCGCATCCGACACCGGCTCAGCGCCATACTTGGCCTTGGCCGTGAAACTGTGCGCGGTCAAGGCCAGCCCGGTAACCTGCAGGCTCCAGTCGCCAATGCCGTTGGCCCTCGAGGTGCCCTTGGAGGTGGCGCCGTCGAAAATTTCCACCAGCTGGTTGTTCGAGGCCTTGCCGCTCAGCGTGACGGTGGTGGCGGTGGTCGTGGTGCCGTTAGGGATCTCGGTGCCCTGCGGATCCTTCACCGAGGTAATCGCCGGTGTCACGAGGGCCGTGACGTTGAAGGCCTTGGCCGCCGACTCCTGGCCGGTGCCATACAACGCCTTGGCCTTGAGGCTGTAGGCCTTGGCGGTCAGGCCCGTGA